>JAAUPU010000632.1 GCA_012032975.1 Caldilineaceae bacterium
GGCTGTACGAGGTCGCCCAACGCTCATGCTCGATAGAGCACGACAATGAATGAAAATGGGAATGAAAATAAGCCGGCACCCAGTCATCCAGTCACCTTGTCACCTTGTCATTTTGTCATTTTCACAGGAGCATTGATCAGCCATGAACACACCGCTAGTTGGACGTAAGAGCTATATCCCGCTCAAATATCAAGTGATGGGAGCAATCCTGCTCTTTGTTATCCCCGTGCTGATCCTGCTTACGGTCAGCAACTTTCTGGCCACGCGGACGAGCCTGCGTGCCAGTGATGCGCTGCTGCAAGCCCAGACCGAGGCCAGCATTTCAAACGCACTCAAACTGGTGAACACAGCCTACAAAATGTTCGAGCAGCCGTTGGAACCGCAGTTGGAGAAGGCGTTTGCGCCCTTTTTTGGCAGCCTACGAGGCGTCGGGCGGGCGGCCTGAGTTAATGGATCTGGCCGCGGTTAAACAAGAAGCCGAGGCGATCTCCGGGCAGGAGTTGGACCTGTACGTCATTGATGCCGACAGTGTGATTATCCATACGACGAACGCCAGCGAAGCAGGGTTGGATTTCAAGGTCGCCATTCCTGAAATGGTGGACCATCTGACGCAAATTCGCCTGGGCGATTCGGTTGCCTTCGATTACTTGTCGGCTGAATTCGTCACGGGCACATTTAACAAATGGGCATACTATCCCACACCCGACCAGCGCTATATCCTGGAATTTGGCGCGCTCATCCACAGTTTGGAGCAATTTGCCGGTAAGTTGGACCCACTTCACTTAGCTGAGTCGCTCAAGCAGCTTAACCCGTCCATAGATGCGATCCGCATCTATGACTACAGGGCCGGCTGCTGACAACCCAAGGGGGCGTCGCTGTCGACGAGGCCACGCAAGCAATCGTGCAAGGCATTTTCCAGGACAAGCGAGGAAAAGTAGAAATGGTCGACCCGGAGCAGGAGACCTTGACTCGCTACATTCTGGTGGACCAGAGCGTGCCGGGGAAGTCGAATTCTTTTAACGATAGCAAGGTGGTCGCGTTGACCTATAACAGCCGGCTGATCAACGAAGCGCTAAGCGAGCAGACGCGCTTGAACGTGTTAATCGGTCTGGCTGCCGTGGCGCTGTCCGTGCTCATCACCTACCTGCTGTCGGGCTGGATCAGCCGCCCGATCCTGCAGTTGAACCAGGCAGCCAAGAATCTGGCGCGCGGCGAATGGCTGCAAAACGTGCCGATTCGCAACCGCAACGAAGTAGGCGAGTTGGCGCGCTCGTTTGAACAGATGGCCGGCCAGTTGCACGAACTGGTTGAGAATCTGGAGCACAAAGTAGCCGAGCGCACGGCAGAGCTGGCCGAGGCCAACGTCTCGATCACGCACCTTAACGAGCAATTGAAGAGTGATAATCTACGCATGAGCGCCGAGCTGGACGTGACCCGCCGGCTCCAGAGTATGATCCTGCCCACACAGGAGGAGTTAGGCGAGGTGGACGGGCTGGAGATTGCCGCCTATATGGAGTCGGCAGAAGAAGTGGGGGGCGATTACTTTGACGTGTTGTGCCAGAATGGCTCGACCAAAATCGGCATCGGCGATGTCACTGACCACGGGTTGGAGAGTGGCGTCGTCATGCTCATGACGCAGACGGCGGTGCGCACCCTGCTCACCAGTGGTGAGACCGACCCCGCGCGTTTCCTGGATGTGCTCAACCGCACGGTCTACGGCAACGTGCAACGGATGCAGACCGACCGCAACCTCACCCTTTCGCTCATCGACTATAAAGGGGGCCAGGTGCGCCTCAGTGGCCAGCATGAGGAGTTGATCCTCATTCGCCAAGATGGTGCTTTCGAACTGGTCGACACCAATGATCTCGGCTTCCCGATTGGCCTCGTTGACGAAGCTGCTGACTTCTTCCACCACACCACGCTTCAGCTGGGGCCAGGCGATGGCTTTGTACTCTATACCGACGGCGTCACCGAGGCCGAGAACGCGACCGGAGAGCAGTACGGTTTAGCACGACTCTGCCAGAGTGCCAAGCAGCATTGGAGTATGAACGCAGAGGGCATCAAAGAGGCCATCATCACCGATCTGCGGCGTTACATTGATGGCCACGAAGTCTACGACGACATTACGTTCCTCGTGGTGAAACAAAAGGTGGTTACGGTGTAAGAGACCATTTGGAAATTCACTCATCGCCGCTGGTACGGACACGAACTATCGTGTCCGTACCAGCGTGGGAGAGCCGAATTTTCAAATAGGCGCTAATAGGGCATCGCCTGCCTCAAAATCGGTCATCTTGTCATCTTGTCACCTTGTTATCTTGTCATCTTGTCATCTTGTCGTCCGGTCATCTTGTCATCTTGTCATCTTGTCACCTTGTCGTCCTGTCACCCGGTCACTTTGTCATCCGGTCATTTTCGCAGGAGGTTTATCTATGTCATGGATCTACGGCGACTATCTGGAACCTAAGGAACAGAACCAAGAATATCTCAAGCTAGCGTTTTTGCCCTCGTCGTTGCCGCTGCAACACCGCTGGCGCAATAATGGGCTGTCGGCAGATTTTCTGGCCGATTATCTCTCCACCTTCTTACCGCGCGAGGACAGCAAGGAGGCAACTGATTTGAAGAACGAGGTCAAGGATGCGGTCAGTTTTGTGGCCAATGAATTATTGGAAAATGCGATGAAGTTTAGCTACGTACCAGAGCGCTATCCGGTCAGCATTACCATGCAACTAGAAAAGGACAATATCATTTTCTATGTGAAAAACAGCGTCGAAAACGGTGGCGTCGACAGATATCGGGCGTTGATCCAACGCCTGTTGACGGAAGATCCCAACGACCTATACATGGAACAACTCATGGCCAACGCCGAAGGCGAGAACGAGGGCGGGTCGGGGCTAGGTTTTCTCGCCATGATTAACGATTACAACGCGCGTGTGGCCTGGAAGTTCGAGCCGGCCAGCGATGACCCACAGACGATGATCGTGACAACAATGGTGGGTTTAGGCATATAAACACACAAATAAAAGGGGTAGCCACAATGAACGAAATTTACCAAGACGATTACCAGGTGAAATACGACCCAGAGGCCGCTTCCGTGATTTGCGCCGGCAGTTTCCGGCTGCGCGGGCCAGAATATGAAGAGGTCCTGGCGATCTTAAATGAAGCGGCGGACGCCGGCCATAACACGCTCATGTTGGATGTAACAGGGCTGGAGTTTCTCAATAGCTCAGGCATCAACACGCTCTCCAAGTTTGTGCTGCTCATGCGCCAACAAAAGAGTAGCCAGTTGGTTGTCAAAGGCACTGAGCGGCATGCCTGGCAAAAGAAATCGCTCAGCAACCTGCAACGCTTACTCCCAAACATGCAACTGGAGCTCGTGCAATGATCGCAATACCGCAGCGCCCCGGCATCCAGTCATC
>JAAUPU010000633.1 GCA_012032975.1 Caldilineaceae bacterium
CAGTTCGGAAAGCGGAAACAGACTTCGTGTTCCGGTTGCAAGTCCAGATCGGTGGCCAGGATCAAGGCTTTGGGATAGAGCGCGAAGCTCCTCCTCACACAACTTTTACCGGAAACTAGAGTTCGTGGTGGTTTTTCATAATCGATTCGCCGCACGGCGATTTCGTTGCCAGATCAGCTTGACTGAAATGGGTTCGCCACAACCAGGTTCTCATATCGTTGTCCAGCATTCAGGTCTTCCGACCACAGCGTCAAACAGCCGAGGCGCACAGCGCTGCGAACGATCATGGCGTCCCAGAACGAAATGCCATATCTGCTCTGAAGCGATATCGCCGCTTGGAGATCGTCAACTGTTGGCGAGTGAACGCTCCATTTTCCAAGCGAGTTGATGATCGGCGAAACTCTATCGGGATGTAGGGGTTTGGCAACTTTGCGCGTCACCACAACGTAAAACTCTTGCAAGACTTGAATGCTCAAACATCCGTTTCCTGACTCCCAAAGCCTCCCCAGCAAAGCCTGAGCTTGTTCGTATTTGAAACCAGCGGAGACATCGTGTGCATAGACCAACACATTCGTATCGACGAACTGAAATTCGCTGCTACCTTTCATACAGGGATTCTCTGGTCCACACGATCTCGCCATTTGTACCCATGTCCAGCCCCTCGGCCAGCGTGGCCAGGTGGGTTTCTTTGGCGAAAGTGTATTGCTCTCGCCGGTCCACCAACTCAGTCAACAGGTCAACCATCAACCCGGACAGGGATGTCTCCTGATCGAGTGCGACCATCTTTGCCTTGCGAAGTAGGTTTTTGGGAAGTGAGAGGGTCACATTCTGTTTTTCTATCATCGTTCACTCCAGAATTTCAGACTGCACATCCTGCACGTAAATACGTGTACATTGTAGATGATGCGGAGCGCGCCTGCAAGCTTGTACCGCGGCCAACGTAGATCGCTATGCGTACAGACTGGGACACTTCGTGCTTGGCTTGACGGGCGAGGGCTTGATGCGCATTCTCAACGACGACCAGTTGCGACCGGTGAATTTCGGTCAAGTGGAAGTGGGTTGATCTAGAGGCAGCATGAATCCAGAAAGCAAACGAGGTCGGCCAAATGGCCGACCTCGTTCTGTTCGATGGCGTATTGCGATTACGGATTGGACGCTTGTTGCCTGGCCTGGCGATGCAAAGCTACTCGCCCAGCGTCCCGATCGGAGCGTAAGTCACCAGACTGGGTTCGGCCAGCACGTCGAACGGGACCACGCGCAGGTCGCTCAAGGCTGGGTGACCTGCTACGGCAGCCGCCAGATCGCTCTCCAGATAGGCGGCGCGTGCTTCCGGGCTGTCAAAGAAGTAGACCGCGCCGGCCCGCTGGTTCTCCTCGTCGATGATCCAGCTCTTCCAGCGCAACCCGTCGATTGCCGCGAACTGGTCAGCCATGGGCGAGACTTCGGCGATGTACTCGTCGGTAGTCACGTTGTAGTCGAAGTCGACCTGCAACATCGCGCCGATCCCCTCGCCGCTGTTGACGAACTGAGAGGTGACCGGGCCACGCGTGACCAGGGACTCGGCCCCCATCACATCAAACTCGACGACGCGCCCATCGCTCAGGTGGGGGTGGGCGGCGACGGCCGCGGCCAGGTCGCTTTCCAGATATGCGGTGCGGGCTTCGGCGTTTTCGAAGAGATAGACTGCGCCAAAGCGCTTCTCCGCCGCGTCGATGATCCAGATCTTCCAGCGTAAGCCGGGCAGCGCCGCGTAGGTCTCTGCCAGCGGGCCGACTTCGGCCTCCAGTTCGGCGGCGCTGTCGTAGTCATAGGTGAAGTCCACCTCGAGCAGCGCGCCGATGTCGTCCATGCCGACGTGGATGATCTCGATGGGTGCGGAGCGTTCCAGCGTGGTGTAGATAGGGCAGCGTTTGCTGAATTGATCGGCCAGCAGATCGGCTTCGTCAGCGCTTGGACCTTGCATGTCGATCAGTACCCGGAAGGCGCGCACACGCGGGCTGACCGAACCATCGACCAAACCCTGCGGCGCAAAGTCGCCCTCCACTTTGACGCTGAGAGCGTCCAGCGGAATGCCCAACTCGGCAGCCGCGCCCTCATAGACGAACATGCTGCAGGTGGCCAGCGCACCCAGAAAGATGTGCAGAGGATTGCGTTCTTCATTCAGGCCGCCCAGGGGAGGCACCGAGTCCACGATAAAGTGGTTGCCACGAGCGCTGACGACGGCCCGGCCGGACTGCACCAGCTCCGCCGAGACCGAGGCCGTGGCCAGTTCAGCACCGTCTTCTTCGACGGCAGATTGCGCCGCATCCTGTGCAGGAACGCCGCCAAAGGCACTGTTGGGCGGCATTGCCAGCGCAGTTGCGAACAGCAATAGAGTGGCAAATGTGGCGATCAGATAACGTTGCATGGTTTTGCTTCCTTTCTGGTTTGACAACGGATTGCATACTTGACAACAGGTTCACTTTCTCTCATTCGCTATTCCTTTCTTTCACTCGTCTGTGTCTTTGTCGGCGCCAGTCACCCGCGCAGCCAAGAATTCCTCCAGCGCCGACCATTCCCGAAAAAACTCGACCTCACCGGTCAGCACATGCTGCACCTTGCCGCGAATCTCCTGCTGGCCGTCGCTCTTGGCTTCACACCAGAGCCGCACCGTGAAAAGGTGCGTGCGTCTGCGCGAGCGTCGGGTGGCAAAATCTTTGTGAGTCATGGTTGTCTGTCGCTTCACTGATCGTGTGCTGACCTGTCGTGAACAGCCTAGCCGCGGCGCCGCTGCCAGATCGTTCCCTCCTTGAAGATCTGTGGGCCAACTGCGTTCCCTGAGGCCACAGCAGGAAAAGTACTATCCACCAAGTCACACGAAGATCCACGAAGCACAGGTCAAGACTTCGTGCATCTTTGTGTCCATTCGTGGATAGCTTTCATTCGACAATGGCCTCACTTTTTGTCATGAAAAACGAAGAGGACGCCCATATGGGCGTCCTCTTCAAAATCGATGAGTCGAAACGAATGTGCTATGCTCGTCTAGTTTCGGGCAAAGCGTAGGTCAAGCGGCGAGTTTCTGGCGGCGATGACCATCGAAGCCCTTGGGGAAGTTTTCGGTAACCGAGGCATTCTTTCGAAGTTCGGGTCAAGTCGGTCATCTTGGGTAACTCGACTTGTGAGAGCAGACGCCGAAGCCACCCGACGTCGGTTGCGGTTGGCGATCCCAGAAGCCGGCTGGGATGGGAGGCGAGACAGCCGCGACATAAACCTGGATGGCGCCAGCGAGTAGAGCCAGTTCGGGAAAGCGGAAACAGACATCGAGTTCCGGTTGCAAGTCCAGATCGGTGGTCAGGATCAAGGCTTTGGGATAGAGCGCGAAGCTCCTCCTCACACAACTTTTACCGGAAACTAGAGTTCGTGGTGGTTTTTCATA
>JAAUPU010000634.1 GCA_012032975.1 Caldilineaceae bacterium
GCCCGCGCTGGTCACCACAATCTCTCGCGTAGGGTCGTCAAGAGATCCAGGCTGCGGATCTCGATGGCTGGCTCATCTTTCGCCCAGCGGTCCACGATCACGCCGACGCCCCGCCGCAGCGCGTTGCGACCGACATAAATGGTGTACCGCGCATTTCCTGTTCGCAGCCACTGGTAGCGGTTGGCCAACCGGGCGACGGGTTCGTGGACGGCGCAGGGCTCTTCGAGCAGATCCACGCGTTCACCGTCGGCGGTGACGGTGGCGCAGGTTTCGCAAATGTTGTTGGACAGGGCGCAGTTTCTGCAATAGACGCCGCCACAGCGGGTGCAGCGTCTGGTGTGCAGAATGCAGCATGTCCCTTCGCAGATTCCACAGACAGAGGCACAGAGGGTGCAAGTGTCTAGTTCACAGATGTAACAGTGGGTGGCGTCTAGGGTGCAGATCGTGTGGCCACATTGGAGGTGGCGTTTGACATGTTTCTGACAGAAAGCCTGACCGCAGACCGCGCACTGTGAAAGACAGCTCTGGCAACCGACTGTCCCGCACTCGGCGCAATCGACCACTGCGGACGTCTGACTGTTGCACGCCGGACAAACAGTCAGGCAGCCCATGCAATAGGGTTGACCATTTGCCTGCACATTTTGATAGAATCCAGGACCAAAGTGCTCGCCACATTCGGCGCAGTTCACCAGGCAATTGGCGCAAAAGCGTTGGCCGCTTGCACTGCAAAGATCGATCTGTGCGCTGTACTGTTGGCAACCCGGGCAACGCACCGCGCACGTCGGACAAATGAACTGGTTTTCTGCTTCGGCATTTGGCACGGCATCCATGCGCAGGTGACTGCGACATTGCAGCACATGGCAAGCGTCGCACGCCGTTTGACAGGCATGGCAGACCACATCGCCACAGGTGGGACAGGCGCTGCTGTGCTTGGCGCAAGCCGTCTCTCCGCAAGCCCAACATTCCTGGCCGCACTCCGCGCAGTTTTCCTGGCCACAGACCGGACACGCCTTGACGCCGCAGCTTGCGCAGACCAGACTGAGACAGCCGGCACATTGATGCAGACAGTCATCGCAGGTAACGTGGCCCACCCGATCCAGCGCAATGAGTTGGGTCTCCTGGCCGCACGCGTGGCAGGTGGGCCGACGGAGCGCGCCATTGTAGCGATTGCGCCGCACCGATACCGTCGCCTCAACCTGCCCATCCGACAGAGTCAGCTCAGCCGATGCCATCGGCGCCTGGAGTACCGCATAGCTAAACAGGGCGATGCGTACGCGCAGACGATGGTTCTCGATCTCCTCCGCGATCTTGCGCTCCAGGTCTCGCTCTAGGACGCGACGCTTCTCGCCATCTGGATCGTGACTGTCGTAGACCTCATCGATCTGCTGTTCATAGTAGCCGGTCAGCCGGTTGAGCGCGTTGTAGAGGCGGGGCAAGATCTCAGCTTCATGGGTTACACAACGCAGGTCGGCATGGTAGATGGCATATTTGCGTGCGTTTTCGGCCAGACGTGTCAACTGGGTCATCGGTGGCAACTTGGGCGCTTCGCCGTCTGCGCCCGGCTCCACTGGCAGAGCATCCGCCAACAACGCATCGAGATCGATGGCCCGATCTGCGTTGCCTGTTTCGCTCATCAGGGCGCGTCGTGAGCCGCTTTCGTCCAGCAACACGGTGTAGAGTTCCTCGCGTTTGTCGTCGGCGCGATAGGTAATGCGAAAATTGAAGACGAAAAGGCGCTGCTCGCTCTCGCGCAGGGAGAGGTTGGTGATGCTCGCATTGACCGGTCGCACCGCGGCCAGCAGTTCTTCGCCCGCTGGGAAACGGCTCGGCAAGGACTGAACAGTCAGCGAGCCGCGCGTGTTGAGATAGCCAAGCATCCGGTCGAAGACCCTGCTTCCATGCGCAACCAGGTCGATCTCGGCCAATCCCTCTGGGTTTTGAAAGCCAATCGAAAGCGCGGGTTTGCCAAAATGTTGCGCCAACTCCTCCGGCAACTGCACCTGCCAGAGCGTCGGCGCTTGCTCTCTTTCCTCCACAGGCGCACCAAAGAACTGGAAAAACTGGCGCGTGAAATCGCGCAGTTCTGATTGGGGGGAAGGCGTGGTCTGTGGCTTTGTTTTTCTCGCCATAATGACTACAGTATAGCATAGCGAATGCCCAATCCAGACGGTTGCCTTTCCTGTGGCAGACCGATGTGGCGCGGCCCATCGCCCTGCGAACCGGCTTCCGGCTTCTGTCTGTCGATTTCGTTTTATGCAAAGTTGTGCTAGAATGCAAAAGGCGCACCCAACCGGTTGCCGACCTCGGCATTAGCCACTGCTGTCCTTTGCCAAGTTTAGAAGAAACGTAGATACACACGAGTCGCAAGAAGCCATCCGTTCTACCAAGTTGGTGGCGATTGCCGGCTGAGTCAGGAGTATGACCATGCGGGAGCAGGTTCCCCAATTCTTGGAATATTTGGTCAGCGAAAAGGATTGCACCGATAACACACTGGCCGCCTACCAAAATGATCTCAGCCAATTCGTCGAGTTTCTGGACGCCGATGTTTCCACGTTGGACGTCTCTGCTTCCGAATGGGGCTTGGTAACGAGCGCGATCATGCAGGCCTACATGGGTTTTCTGAACGAGCATGGCTACGCCTCGTCGACTGTGGCGCGCAAGGTTGCTTCGGTCAAGAGTTTCTTTCAGTTTCTGCAAGTCAGCGGCCAGATCGAGAAAGACCCGTCAGAAATCCTCGAATCGCCCAAAGTCAAGAAAAATCCGCCCCGCTCGATCCGACCAGACGAAATCGAACGCCTCCTGGCCGAGCCTGCCAAACAGTCGTCGGCCAAGGCGCTGCGGGACAAAGCCTTGCTGGAGACGCTCTACGCCACCGGCATGAGGGTGACGGAGTTGGTCAATCTGGATACGGACGAAGTCGACCTGGATAAGAAATCGGTGATCTGTGGTTCGGGCACCAAGCGGGCGCGCGTGGTACCCGCCTATGACGAGGCGATCCAGGCTCTGAGGAAGTACATGAACGATGGCCGCCCAAACCTGCTGGTCGATGTGGACGAATCCGCGCTCTTCCTCAACCACCGCGGGCAGCGACTGACCCGCCAGGGGCTTTGGCTGATTATCAAACATTATGTGGCGAAGGTGGGCATCGACAGCGCGGTGACACCCCATACGCTCCGCCACAGTTTTGCCACCCACCTCCTTGACTCTGGAGCCGGTCTGCACGAGGTTCAGAAGCGATTGGGCCACGCCAGCCCCAGCACCACACAGGTCTATCAACAAACGGCAGATGAAGGCGCAGCGGAATTGACCGTGGATGGTCAGCGCGTCGAATCCGAGTAACAGATCGCCACGATCTCTGTCTATTTACGGGAGCAGTCGGCCTTGGCCGGCTGTTTTGTTTAGCCCCGAGCAGG
>JAAUPU010000635.1 GCA_012032975.1 Caldilineaceae bacterium
TCGAGGCGTGGGATTCCACGTCGTTGTCGATGCACTCGATGAAGTGCTCGATCTCGGCCTTGAACGGGTGATGGGTCACGTCGCCGCTGTTGGGGGGTGATGGTGGGAAATGCCCAATAGTCCCGTGCGCCGGGATAGTTGCGCGAGGAGTAGACCTCGTTGTTCTGGATCGAGCCATTGGCGCCAAAGAGACGGCAGTTGAAGCGATAGGGTGTGTCGCCATCCATCAGCGACGAGAGCTTGCCCACCGCGCCATTCTCGAACTTGACCGACGCCACCACCACCGGGTCGAACTCGAACGACGTGACCCGCTTCCCCGCCGCGGAAAAGGCCGAAACTTCGCTCACTTCCCCACCCAGCCAGCGCAACATATCCACCGCATGGCAGCCCCCGCTCAGGAACGAACTGCCCACCACGTCCTTGCGCATGTACGGGCTACCGGGCGCAGCCCGCCGCGCCGGATGCCAGTAGTCCGCCTCGCCATAGATCAGTTCGCCCAGCACGCCATCGTCGATCAGTTGCCGCACGGTCACAAACTGGGGATTCCAGCGCAGCACAAAGCTGGTCACCGTCTTGACGCCAGCCTTGGCCACGGCCTTGCGAATCTGTGCGACCTCTGACCGTGTCAACGCCACCGGCTTCTCGATCACGATGTGGCGTCCCGTCTCCGCGGCGCGCGTACAGTGGACGGCGCGCACATCGGGGTGGGTGCAGGAGACGACGATGTCGATGTCCGCGTCGGCGAAAAAGGCATCGATAGAGGCGTATTCGCGACCGCTCACGCCGTGGGCTTTGAGAAGTTGGCCCGCCTTGCCCGGTGTGCGGTTATAGACGCCGACGATCTGGGTCTGTGGATGATCGCGAAAGGCCTTGACGTACTCGGCGGCCACCCACCCCGCGCCGATCAAACCGACGCCATACTTTGGTTTCTCCATGAGCTTCTCCTTGAATGGATGTGGTGAATTCTTTGAGGTGCAGGGAGCCAAGTCACACAGATGTACTGTAGCATGATTGGGGACCGGCTGCAATCTCCCTGAAGATTCTCAAAATTCCGGGCAACTGGTCAGTCTCCGCTTGAATCAGGCCACGGATTGCACGGATTCCACGCAATCACACCTGTGTGCTCGCAGGTGGCCGGAATCATTTCCGATCTGGAGGGAAAAAGTGAGGTGCGTTAGGGTTCCATGTATAATGCTGCCAGAGGAGGCTCCACAATGAAACAAGGCAAATCCAGCAAACCCAAGGCGCGATCAGCCGACCGCACGGGCCGCACAAGGCGCGCGTCACCACAGCGAGGCCACGCGATCACGGCCTCCGATCTGAGCAAGCCAACCCGTCTGGACCGCTATCTGCGCGACCGCTTTCCGGCCTGGGGACGCAGCGCCGTGCAGAGCACGATCACGGCCGGCCATGTATTCGTCAATGGCCGCAAGGTCTGGCTGGGTTCGTGGCAAATCCACAACGGCGACCGCATCGAAGTTCCGTCACCGCCGCCCGACAAAACCCCCGGCCCAACCAAGTTCGACCGCCGCTGGCTGATTGCAGAGGACGACCACCTGATCGCGGTCAACAAACCAGCCGGCCTGCTCTCGCACACCACCCGCTGGCGCGAGGCGGCGAATCTGCTCGATCTGGTGCAGGCAAGCTTTGGCGATGTTGCGCTCTTTCACCGGCTGGATCGGGATACATCGGGTCTGATCCTCTTCTCGCGCAGCGCCGCTGCCAACCGTTATCTGGACCGGGCCTTTCGGGAGCGGACGGTTGAGAAGCAATACGTCGCGCTGGTGCGCACCCCAAACAGGCTGGCAGAGGAAGGCGAAATCGTCGCGCGTATCGGTCCCCACCCAAGCCGGCGCGACATGCAGAGCGTGGTCGAAAAGGGAGGCAAACAGGCCGTGACCCGCTACAAGGTTCAGGCCGAACGCGACGGGATTCAGCAAGTATACCTCTGGCCGCAGACCGGTCGCACACACCAGTTGCGCGTCCACCTGGCCTCGGCGGCCGCGCCGATCCTGGGCGACCGCCTTTATGGACCCAAGCCAGAGGAAGAGGAGCGGCTGATGCTCCACGCCTGGCAGATCACATTGCCTGCCACCGCGGGATTCTCGGAGCGTCACTTCACCGCGCCTCTGCCGGATGGCTTTGAGTGGTGATTTGCGGCTGTTCCGCGCAAAGCGTTACAGGAGCTTTGTGACTGGAGATTGGAAATTCGCCATCGGCTGGCGTGGCACGAATCTCCACTCTCAACTCTCCAACAATCACCTGTCTCTGTGGTCACCTTTCTTTCGCCCTATCTCGTGCCAGTACGCGCCAACTGACTTTGAGACACCCTCTGAATATGGACAGGAGCATCTGATGCAGGCAGCAGTTTGGTATGCACGCAACGACATTCGCATTGAGACGGCGCCGGACCCGCGGCCACCTGGCCCACACGAGATGATCATCAAGGTGGGTGCGTGCGGCATCTGCGGCACCGATCTGGAAGAATATCGAGCTGGTCCGCTCTTTATCCCCGTGGACGAACCCAACCCGCTGACCGGCAGCCAGGCGCCGCTGATCCTGGGCCACGAGTTTGCCGGGGAGGTCATCGAGGTGGGGAACGCTGTCAGCGCCTATCGCCCCGGCGACCGCATCGCACCCGATGTGCTCATCACTTGCGGCGAATGCTACTGGTGTCAACGCCACCAAGTCACGCTCTGCGACAAGCTGGCCGCGCTGGGGCTGATGGGCGACGGCGGGCTGGCCGACTATTGCGTGGTGCCGACCCATATGTGCATCCGCCTGCCCAACGGGCTCTCCTACGACCACGCGGCCATGGCCGAACCGCTCTCGGTGGCGGTGCGCGCGGTGCGCAAAGGACGGCTGACGGCCGGTGAATCGGTAGCCATCTTCGGCGGAGGAACCATCGGCCTCTTTTGTCTGCAAGCGGCGCGGGCGGCTGGCGCGGGCGATATCTTCGTGATCGAGCCGCTGGCCAATCGCCGCGCCCTGGCCAAGGAACTGGGCGCCAACGAAGTGATCGACCCATTCTCCAGCGAAGTCGGTCCCATGTTGCGCAACTGGACACGCGGGGTCGGCCCAGACCGTGTTGGCGAACAGGATGCCGTAAGTCACCGGGTGGCGGTCGCCGAGGATGTTCTCGTCGTAGATGAACAGCAGCGCCAGGTAGCAGAACCAGATGACGTAAATGGTTTCCAGGCAGGTGATGAACGCGAAGTTGCGTTCATAGCCCCGGCTGGGCTTGCCGGTGCGCAGCCCCATGTTGCGCTGGAGCCAGACGAACATGTTGCACTTGGTCTCCTTGTTCAGGAGCAGCGGGGCCATGGTGGCCATCGATCACGCCCACCGAGGACATCATTACCAGGTACTCGGCCTTGGTGGCGATTTCGCCGGGACGTTCTTGTC
>JAAUPU010000036.1 GCA_012032975.1 Caldilineaceae bacterium
GGAGACACGCCGCCTCCAGCCCGGTGTCCCCCAGGTGCTTCGCTGTCCAGTAGCTCAACTGCGCGAGGGTGAACATCAGGGGCACGCCATTCTCCCGCCCCAACTGCAGCGTTGTGGAATAGGAGCCCGCGGTGCGCGGGTGACCGGCGTACTTGCTCGGGTCCGCCTCCCAGGGCAGCAGCTTGCCGTCCTTGCCGAGGCCCGCCATCGCGTCCAGCCCACGACCATGTGCGGGATCGTCAGCCAGTACTTCAGCCACCTCTTCCGCGGCGCCATGTGGACGATGACGGTCTTGCCCGGCGTCTCCTTCACCGTCTTGAGGTACTCATCCTTGCTCAGGAACTTGTCCAGGGTCGGGTCGTAAATGGTCTCCTCGTACTTGTACCCATTCGCCTTCTCCAGGATCTCGGGGCGCAGGAAGTCGGCGCTGATGAGGGTCGATCCCGCGGCATACGGGTAGTACTCGCCCCACACGTTGTACCCCTGGGCACGGGCGAGCTGGAGCTTCTCCTGGTTCTCCCACCAGCCGTAGTCATTGTCGTGCGCGAGCAGCAGCGGCGCCCGAAGCACCAGGGCGTTGGCCAAGACTTCGTTGAGCGCGATGGGCGCCTCGATCGGAGTCTGGGTGTTCATGTGATAGCGCGTGTGCACGGAGGCCAGTCGCCCGTATCGCGCGGCGGTGCGCTGCGCCTCGAACAGCTCGTAGCTGGTCACGCCCCGCTGCATGTACGCGATTGGCGCTCCAACACCGAGGGCGCCCTCGCGAAGGTCCTCGTCGAGCATCTTCATGATCTCGTTCATCTGCTCGATCGTGCTGCGCGAGAGGGACCAGCCCACGACACCGTCCGCCCCCGCCTTGCCGCCCCAGTCGAAGAGCGTGGTGGCGTCGATCGGCCCAGTAGGCTTCAACTCGGGGTCGTGGACCTTCAGGCGATACACGGCCAAAGCGGCCGTCGTGCCGTAGTTGATCTGCCAACCGCTCTTCTCCCTCTGGGCATACCACTCACCGACCGGTGACGCACCCGCCTCGAGATCCATGCCCGACGTGATGCCGTCGGCCACGGCCAGCTTGCTGGCGAACGGGTCGACCGCGTGGAAATGGGTATCGATGAAGCCCGGGGCCACTACGAGGCCCGACGCGTCCACCGTCTCCGTGCCGGTGATTGGGTCCTTGGTGATGGCGGTGATGCGGCCGCCCTTGATGCCGACGTTGGCGACGTCGTCGTACATCGTCTCCGGGTCCATGACGCGGCCGCCGAGAATGACGACGTCGTAGTCCGCCCGCGGGTCCGGGTAGGTCGGAGCCGACACCGCAACGCCCAGACCGAGCAGCCCCAGAAGCAGCGTGGTCTTCATGGACAACCCCTCCTAGAAATGGACGACACGAAGTTCTTTCCGGTACATGCGGGCGGGAGGGGGAGGATAACACCCACCAGATTTCCCGACAAGCCTCTTCAGACAGATCTTTCGGGGCTCAGCCATCCGGAAGCGTGTCCGCTTGTTGGGGTGCGGCTCGGAGCCACGACCGACCGGACATGACACTATCAGGAGAATTGGCTCATTGATCCCCAAACGGGCCCCTTAGACACCAGAGCGTACTAGAACACTCAATGCATTGAGGACCTGACCTAGCACCCTCGAACTAGACCAGTCCGGCGCGTTCTTGGAAGATGTCCGCCTGCAGACCTGGATCGAGAAGGCCTATGCGGACCGCCTGGATGGAGTCCTGACGGTCGACGAGTACCGCGAGAAGGTCGCCGGCTGGCGCGCGCGCTTCCTCGAGGTCCAGAACGAGATCCGGGCCCACCAGTCGTCGGATCACGGCTTCATGGACCAGGCCGACCGCATCCTCGAACTGGCCCAGCGCGCCCACGAGCTCTACCTGCGCCAGGAGAACAACCACGAGCGGCGCAAGCGGGTGGACTCCATCGTTTCCAAAGTGGTCATCTCAGGCCGGATGGCCGGATGCCCTTGCCCCCGTTGCCGGGTGCAGAGCCGCCCCGCGGCGTGAAGGGATGGTATCCGCTCATCGAGGAGTATAGGAAAGCCGTCCGGGCCTTCCTGGCCGCTTCCCCTCTCCCGCTCTACGGCCTGGAGCCGATCCGGCCCCCCAAGAAAGCTTAGCCTACTCAGATTCCCTGTTCACACCCCCTTCGCCGCCACGCACCAAGCGGGACTTGCGCCGAACGTGACATTCCACTCGTCCACGTCAGCACCAACGAAGTCTTTGCCGGCGCACCCGCTCGTTTTTATCGAGAGTACGACCAGCCTGCGCCGGTTGGCGTCTATGCCCGCAGCAAACTGGCGGGCGAGATCGCGGCGCGGCAGGCTCTTTCCCGGCTGTATGTGGTGCGGGTCGCGTGGCTGTTTGGGAAGAGCGAACGCAACTTCCCGGCCAAGATCGTTGCCGCGGCCGACCGGCATGGCCGGTTGCGCGTGGTGGCGGACGAGTTTGGCAACCCCACCTATGCGTCTGACGCAGCGAATGCCATCATCCGGCTGGTCCAAAGCGAACGGTACGGCGTCTACCACCTGGTCAACGAGGGCCACGCCAGCCGCTACGAATTTGCCTGCGCCGCGCTGCAAGCAAGTGGACGCGGCCAGGTTCCCGTGGAGCCGATCCGCGCGGAGGAGTGGCCTCGCCCTGCGCCAGCGCCGCGCCACGCGGTGCTGGTCAACCAGGCGGCTGCCACTCTGGGCATCCAGTTGCGCCCCTGGCAGGATGCGCTGGACGACTGGGCAGCGCAACGGTCCAAAGAACCGCCCGTAGAATTGGCCGCAGAAAGAGAGCCTGCATGAGCGAAGAATTTGACGCCCTGACACCGACGCCGGACACCTCCAAATCGGAAAAAGTCAAGCCGGTTGCGGTGCGCCACGCCCAGATCGAACAGGCCAAAGCCCGGCTGGAGCGTACCAGTAGCCACGGCGAAAACGCAAACCCCATCGTCGACGACGAAACCTACGGCGGGCTGCACGAGCAAAACCGGGTCGTGATGCGCCACCAGATCGCGCTCAACATCGAGAACT
Source organism: Caldilineaceae bacterium (assembly GCA_012032975.1). The sequence goes on from JAAUPU010000036.1 coordinate 3,028, forward strand.
TCCGCGCCGCGCCCGATGACTTCACACCGCGGCCCGTACGCGAATATCCGCCGCTTGCCGTGACTGCGCCGCCCTTCTTCTCGGTGATCATCCCCAACTTCAATGGAATGCGTTTTCTGCCTCCGCTATTGACCGCGCTGGCGCAACAGAGCTTTCGCGACTTCGAGATCATCATCGCCGACGACGCCAGCCGCGATGAGTCGGTGGCGTGGGTCGAAGCCAACTACCCAGCCGTACGCTTGCTGGTCAACCGCCGCAACCAGGGCTTTGTCGCCAGTTGCAACACCGCGGCCGATGCGGCGCGCGGTCGGCTCCTTGTGTTGCTCAACAGCGATACCGAGCCGGAGCCAGGCTGGTTGGCCGAGCTGGCGCAGGTGGTCTGCGCCAACCCGCGTGCAGCCATGATCGCGAGCAAGATGCTGCTCTTCGACAAACGCGACACGCTCCACACCACGGGCGACCAGATGGGCGCCGACGGCATCCCGCGCAATCGCGGCGTCTGGGAAACCGACCACGGTCAGTACGACAAAACGCCGACCGTCTTAGGCGGCTGCGGCGGCGGCACTGCCTATCGCAAGGATGTGTGGGAGCAACTCGGCGGCTTCGACGCCGACTTCTGGATGTATGTCGAGGATGCCGACTTTGCCTTTCGCGCCAACTACTGGGTTGGGAAGCGGTCTTTGCGCCCAAAGCCCGGGTCTATCACCATCTCAGCGCCACAGGCGGCGACACCTTGTCCAGCTTCTACGTCGGTCGTAACACCCTCTGGAACATCGCCAAGAACATGCCGCGCAGCCTGTTGTTGCGCAACGCGCCTGCCATCCTGGCCGCTCAACTTGAGGTCACCGTGGACGCGCTGCGCAACATGCGCGGCGAAGCGGCCCGCGCTCGTCTAGCCGGCCAGCTTGCTGGGCTACGCGGTCTGCCGCGCCAGCTTCAAAAGCGCCGCCTGATCCAGATCCGCCGCATCACCGAAGACCGAGATCTCGCCAAGAAACTCACCTAGCCCGTCCGCCTGTCATCCCAGCGCCCTGACATCCCAGCACCCTGACATCCCAGCACCCTGTCACCGATCACCGAGGCCCCACCATGCAACCACCACCCGAACAGCTTGGTTCGTTCTACCTGGGCAGCGAGTTCGACGTGCGCACGCGTCAACGCGGCGAGTCGCCCGTCCACTACGATGCGCGCGACCTGACCACCCACGCGGTCTGCGTTGGCATGACCGGCAGCGGCAAGACCGGGCTGTGCATCGGCCTCCTGGAGGAAGCCGGACTCGACCGGGTTCCCGCCATCCTCATCGACCCCAAAGGCGACATCACCAACCTGCTGCTCCAGTTCCCCGAGTTGCGCCCGCAAGATTTCCAGCCCTGGATCAATGCGGACGATGCGCGGCGCAAGGAGAAGTCTGTCGAAGAATTTGCCGAAGCTACCGCTAGCCAATGGCGCAACGGCTTGGCCGACTGGGGCATCGACCCGGAGCGCATTCGCACACTTCAGGCGACCACCGACTACACGATCTTCACACCGGGGTCGGATGCCGGCGTCTCCATCAACATCCTGGGTAGCCTGGCCGCACCGGAGCTGGATTTCGACACCCATGCCGAAGCCATTCGCGAGCGCATCAGCGGCACTGTGGCCGCGTTGCTCGGTCTGGTCGGCGTGAATGCGGACCCGTTGCGCAGCCGCGAATCGATCCTGCTCGCCAACATCTTCGAGCACGCCTGGGCCGCGGGCGAAGACCTGGATCTGGCCAAGCTGATCCTGGCGATCCAGAATCCGCCGGTGCGTCAGGTCGGCGTCTTCGAGGTGGACACGTTCTTCCCGCCCAAGGAACGCTTTGAGCTGGCCATGACCTTCAACAACCTGATGGCCGCGCCCGCCTTCCAGAACTGGCTGCAAGGTGAGCCGCTGGATGTAGACCGGCTCTTCTTCACCGCAGACGGCAGGCCCCGCCACAGCATCTTTTACATCGCCCATCTCAGCGACAGCGAGCGCATGTTTATCGTGACGCTGCTGCTTGAAAACGTCCTCACCTGGATGCGCCGCCAGAGTGGCACGACCAGCCTGCGTGCGCTGCTCTATTTCGACGAAATTTTCGGCTTCTTTCCACCGACCGCGGAGCCACCCTCAAAACGCCCGTTGCTCACCTTGCTGAAACAGGCGCGTGCGTTTGGGCTTGGCTGTGTGTTGGCTACACAAAATCCGGTGGACCTGGACTACAAAGGTCTGACCAATGCGGGCACCTGGTTTATCGGCAAATTGCAGGCCGAACGGGACAAGGAACGGGTGCTCTCTGGACTCAAAGGCGCGGTTGCCGAATCGGGCGGTTCGAGCAATCTAGACTACGACGAACTGATCACTGCGCTGGATAGCCGCGTCTTCTTGATGCACAACGTCCACGAAGAGCGACCGATCACCTTTCACACTCGCTGGGCCATGAGCTATCTGCGCGGTCCGCTGACCGCCCCCAGGTGCGCCAGTTGATGGCCGACCGCGGCGCGTTGCCCGCCGCGCCAGAAGCGCCGGTCGCGCCGACGGCCACTCAAGCAGATGCTGCGCCGGCGCGCTCAGCCCCGCCGGCAGTGGAGCTCGTCACAGGTGCGGACACCTCCGATGCGCCGGTGGGATTCTCGGCCACGCCGCTGGCTCTCGATGCGGATGTCGAACAGGTCTATCTGCCGATCAGCCTGACCGACAACGCGGCGGTGCGGCAACTTCGCGATGATGAGGGTGGCCAGACGGAACTGGTGAGTGTGCAGTTGGTCTATGAAGCCGCGATCCTGGGCGCAGGAGTGGTCGGTTTCTTCGACCGCAAGCGCCAGATCGACGAGCGGGGAGAGCGGCTGTTGCTCGCCCCAAACCCCAACGAACTGACCGGCGTAGATTGGGGCGAAGCCGAAAACGTTGGCGCTGCGCCTGGACGAGTTGCTCTCCGCGCCCGAAACGGTGGCCGCTAACCAGGGTCCATTTTTCGCACCGGCGCCGGAAAACGCCAACAATGCCCGCGAGCTAAAGAGCGCTGCTGGCGAGCTTTCGGATTGGCTTTATTACAACAGCAAAATGGTCATCAGCGTCCACGAAGAATTGGGTCTATTTCAGACGCCAGGGGAACGTGAGCGCGACTTCAACATTCGCCTGCAACAGGCCGCGCGCGAGCGCCGCGATGCCGAAGTGGACGCATTGCAGGCCAAGTATCAGAAATTGACCGACACACTGGAAACGCGCAAAGCCAAAGAGGAACGGGAGTTGAGCGAAGACCAGGCGGACTATAGCGCACGCAAACAGCAGGAGGTGATCGGCATCGGTGAAGCGGTGCTCAACTACTTCATCGGTCGCCGCAGCAGCCGAGTGCTGAGCAGCGCGGCCAGTCGCCGACGCATGACGAGCAAAGCCCAGATGAACCTTCAAGCGAGCGAGGAGGCAATCGCCGACCTTGAGGAGGAGATCGAGCAGCTTACGGCCAAACTGGCGGAGGAGACCGACGCCGTGACGCGCAAATGGGCCGACCTGATGGATGATGTCACGCAGGAGGAAATTCGCCCGCGGCGCACCGATGTAGATGTGCGGCTGGTTGCGCTGGCCTGGCTGCCCTCATGGTTGATCCGCTATCGAGACGCTGGCGACCGCGAGCGCTCCTCCACCATCGCCGCATATTCGCTCCCGGATTCGTAACCGACCCATCTGGCTGTGTTCAGTCCAGGTCGATGCCGAGGATATCGCCCGCGCTCACATGATAGCAGTCGGCCAATAAGCGCAATTCCTCAAGCGTCAACCGGCGGTCCCGATATTCCACATCGAAGAGCAGTTGTTGCGACAGCCCGGTGCGTTCCTGGATCTGTTCATAGGAATAGCCGTAAGCGGCTCGCAACTGGCGCAGCAGCGAGCTTACTCGACTGCGCGACAGTTTTTGCACCGACTCGCGTGCGGTCGCCTCGGTGGTGTCGAGCGGTTCGACGATGCGTTCCTGGGTGCGCGTCAGCCGCAGCACAGATTCGCGCAGGCGGCTAAAGAGTGGGTCGTAGGCCATGCCGCCATTCTCCCACAAGCTGTATCAAGCGACAAAAGCGAAATAGAGTATCTCATTGCGGCGATGGAGGTTGCCATGCTTGTTGTTCACGTCCATGTTCATGTCAAGCCAGACCAGGTGGAAGCCTTCAAGACAGCCACACTGGAGAATGCCCGCAACAGTGTTCTGGAGCCGGGTGTCGCGCGTTTTGATGTCGTCCAGCAGCAGGATGACCCCACCCGCTTCGTGCTGGTCGAGGTCTACCTCCACGCCGACGCGCCGGCCCGTCACAAGGAGACCGCCCACTATCAAACTTGGCGCGACCAGGTCGCCGAGATGATGGCAGAGCCGCGGCAGAGCGTGAAATACACCAACATCTTCCCCGACGAAAAGGGTTGGGTGATGGCGTTATGAATAACGGCGTTATGACCAGCAGCGCGATGAGCTTTGAATTCGCTACGGCCCAGCGCATCCTCTTTGGCTCCGGCGTCGCGGAAGAGATCGCACCCGCCGCGTCCCGGCTAGGTCGCCAAGCTCTGGTCGTTGCCGGCAGCCAGGTCCCTCGCGTTCAGATGCTGCTCGACCAGTTAGGTGCTGCCGGGGTTGGCGCGACCATCTTCCAGACAAGCGGCGAGCCAACCATTGAAGTGGTGGAGAGGGGTGTGGGTGCCGCGCGGGACGCCGGCTGCGATCTGGTCATCGGCATGGGTGGTGGCAGTGTGATCGATGCCGGCAAGGCCATCGCCGCGCTGCTGACCAACCCCGGCGAAGCCCTCGACTATCTGGAGGTCATCGGCCGCGGTCGACCGCTGCTGCTGCCCTCCGCAACCTACATCGCCGCGCCCACCACTGCGGGTACCGGCGCAGAGGTGACGCGCAACGCGGTGCTGGCCTCGACCGAACATCGCGTCAAGGTCAGTCTGCGCAGCCCGTCGATGTTGCCGACGTTGGCTGTGGTGGACCCACTGCTGACCCACACCATGCCACCCACTGTCACCGCCAGCACCGGGCTGGATGCGCTGACGCAGGTGCTGGAGCCGTTCGTCTCCAACATGGCCAACCCGCTGACCGATGGCTTCTGTCGAGAAGGACTGCGGCGCGCGGCGCGGTCGCTTCGCCGCGCCTATGAAGAGGGCGATGACGCACCGCGCGCACGGAGATGGCGCTGGCCAGTCTCTGCGGTGGACTGGCGCTGGCCAATGCTAAGCTGGGCGCGGTGCATGGCTTTGCCGGTGTGTTGGGGGGGATGTATCCCGCGGCCCACGGCATCATCTGCGCCAGGCTGCTGCCTTTTGTCATGGAGACCAACGTGGTCGCACTGCAGAGCCGGGCGCCTGCTTCTCCCCTGGCTGGCCCGTTACGACGAGGTTGCCCAGATCCTCACCGACCGACCGACAGCAACGGCTGCCGATGGCGTCGCCTGGGTGCAGGCGCTCTGCGACGCGCTGGCCGTGCCCGGCTTGGCCGAGGTGGGTCTGAAAACTGAGGATCTTGACGAGATCGTGGAGAAGTCGAGCAAGGCCAGCAGCATGAAGGGCAACCCGATCATGTTGACCGTAGAGGAGTTGCTGTCAATCTTGCGCCAGGCGGCATGAGAGGTCGGGTGCGTGGAAGGCGGTGCGCACAAGTTGACGCACCACCTTCCACGCTAGAGGTGGCTATGCTTCGCTCTCCAGGTGGGGTCGGTTGTGGAGATGCACCGGGTCCGATTTCTTGCGCAGCCGCATGTTGATCATCTCGATCACCACCGAGAAGGCCATGGCAAAGTAGACGTAGTTCTTGAGATGGAAATCGTGCACTGCTTCCGGGTTCCAGCCTTCGATGACCAGCAGCGTGCCGATCAGGATCAGGAAGGCCAGGGCCAGGATCTTCAGCGTCGGGTGCTCCTCGACCAGGCGGCTGACCGCACCGGCGAAGATCACCATCACGATGGCCGCAATGACCACCGCCGGAACCATCACCCACAAATTGCCCGAAATCCCCACTGCCGTGATCACCGAATCCAGCGAAAAGACGATATCGATCAGCACGATCTGCGCGATCACGCCGTTGAAGGAGCTGGGCGCGCTCTCCGCGGTGCGGGCATGTTCGCTGGTTTCCAGCTTTTCGTGGATCTCATAGGTGCTCTTGCCGATCAGGAAGAGGCCGCCGCCCAGCAGGATCAGGTCGCGCACCGAGAGGGGATTGCCAAAGATGGTGACGACCGGCGCGGTCAAGCCCATGATGAAGGTGATGCTCATCAGCAGGATGATGCGGGTAAAGACGGCGAGACCGATGCCCAGTTGCCGCGCCTGGGCCTGCTGATGCTCGGGCAATTTGGAGGAGAGGATCGCGATGAAGATCACATTGTCGATCCCCAGCACGATTTCGAGCACGGTGAGAGTCAGCAGCGCGGTGAGGCCGGAGGCGGTGAAGAGTTCTTCCATGATGACGATTGTCCTTGACACTGATTATGTCAATTTTGCAAATTTCTTGGTAAATTTAGCAATTATACGAAACAGAATCCACTGTCGCCAATGTTTGCCTGTGACCTTCGCATAAGATACCGGATCGTCGTGGCGCTGGTTCTTGGCTACCGGGTCCAAGGAATTGGTCGATACAGCCTATGATTGGGGTAAATCCATTGTCGAAAAAGGCCCTTGCGCCCCAATATGGCAAGCCAGTATAATAGGCACAGGATTCACAGGATATCGTGCGATTGGCTCGTTGTGGATGGCTCATGTCAAGAAATGGGAGAGTACGCAATGTCGAAAAGTCGTATGGATTCGGGACGTAACAATCATCTAGTCCAGAGCTACTTGATGTCGAGACGCGCCTTCTTGCGAACTGCGATGATGGCAGGTGGGACGGTCGCGCTCAGCCCGGTTTTGGCTGCCTGCTCGCCCCCTGCACCGAGCGCCGCCCCACAGACCGGCGCCGAACCAGCCGCATCAGGCCCCAAGATTGGCGGCGTCTATCGCTTGAGCGGGATCGGTGACATCCGCTCATTGGACCCGCCAGCAGCCGAGAGCAGCGAAGATTGGTGGAGCGCGGGGATGGTGCTCTATAACCAGCTCTATTTCTATGACAAGGACGGCAATTTCTACGCCGATCTTGCCGCAGACTTGCCGCAGATCAGCGACGACGGACGGGTCTACACCATCCCGATCCGCCAAGGCGTGAAGTTTCACAATGGCCGCGAGCTGGTTGCAGAGGATGTCAAGTTTACGTTGGAACGTCAATTGTGGCCGGAAGTCTACAGCTGGGGCAAGAGCTATATGGAGAACCTGGAAGGCTTCGAT
>JAAUPU010000037.1 GCA_012032975.1 Caldilineaceae bacterium
GCCAGTCGGCTAGACGAGTGTTTTTGGCATCTCTTGCTCCCGAAGCGGTGAAACCGCTGGATCACGGCTGACGACCATTTTACACCAGCCAGGTTGGTTCATCCCAGACGCACAGAAGAGGCCCAAGTTACCTCGGGGTCAGGTTGCCTGGCGTGGAACAGCACGGGCTGAACTCTGGTTGGAGGGCCGACGGTTATCTGCTGCCCGAGAGATTATGCTATACTGGCTGGCTAAGTTTAGGATTCTTAATGCGGTAAAACGGGCGCCATCGATGCGAATCTATCTGGACCAAATTGGATGCCGTTTGAACTACGCCGAGATGGAGACATTGGCGGGACGTCTGACCGCGGCCGGCCATGTAACGGTGAATTCGCCGGAGACCGCCCAGGTCATCGTCTTTAATTCGTGCGCGGTGACGGCGTCCGCCGGTCGCAAAAGCCGCCAGCGGATCCACCAGTTGCATCGCTCCAATGCCCAAGCGCGCATCGCGGTGACCGGCTGTTGGGCGACGTTGGCCCCGATCGGGCGGCCAGTTTGGATGGCGTCACGCTTGTTGCTGCCAATCCTGAGAAGGATCTGTTGCACACGCTGCTTGAGCCGTGGAGCGCAGATCTGGACAACCTGGCCGACATCGCACAGATGCAGCCAGATGGCGCTCCCTTTCCATTTGCCGATTCTCTTGCGTCCAGCGCTGAAACGGACGAGGCTCGGCGGCAACGGACGCGCGCATTTATCAAGGTGCAGGATGGCTGCAACAACCGTTGCACCTTTTGCGTGGTCACGCTGGCGCGCGGGGAAAGCCGCAGCCGAAGTGTGGGCGAGATCGTTGCCCAGGTGCAGCTAGCAGTAGCCCAAGGCGTCAGCGAGGTCGTGCTGACGGGCGTGCATCTGGGCAGCTACGGTCGCGACTTGGTGGACGATGAGCAAGGCGATCTGAAGAGGCTTGTTGCTGCGATCCTGGGCGAAACCGAAATCGCCCGGGGTACGCCTGAGCAGTCTCGAACCCTGGGAATTGGCCGATGGGTTTTTTGACCTGTGGGAGATGTGGCCGCAGCGACTCTGCCCACATCTTCATCTGCCGTTGCAGGCTGGCACAGATCGCCAACTGCGACGCATGGCTCGCCGTTGCACCGTCGAGAGCTATCGTTCCCTGGTTGCGGAAGCAAGAGCAGCCATTCCAGACCTGGTGTTGACCACCGATCTGATTGTCGGTTTCCCAGGCGAGAGCGAGGAAGATTTCGAGCAGGGTCTGGCGTTTTGTCAAAGAGATGCGCTTCGCCCAGGTCCACATGCTTTCCGGTTCAGCGCCCGTCGCGGCACAGCCGCGGCCAAGTTTGACGGCCAGCTCGCCAAGGAGGTCAAGAAGGAGCGTTCGCGTCGAATGCACGCGCTCGTTCAAGAGAGCGGCCGGCGCGAACGCGAACGTTTTGTGGGCGCGGTGCGGCCTGTGCTTTGGGAGGCCGATAACGGCGAGTTGACCGACGAATTGGGTCGAGTCTGGACCGGCTTTACCGACAACTATCTGCGCGTGCGCACCGTCGCACCGCCAGACATGGACCTGCACAGGACGATTTCGCCTGTGCAACTGGAAGGTATCCACGCGGACACATTGTTGGGCACAATCGTCCGCAAGTCTGGGGATGGACCGTTCACCAAAGCTTCACCCGAATTGCATGGAAGGATGGATGGCAAGCGATGGGCAACATACTGAGCGAGTTGGAGGCGTTGCACAAAGAGGCTGCCCTGGCACTGGCCGGCGCGTCTACCCTCGCAGAGACAGAAGCCTGGTACAGTGAATATCTGGGACGCAAGGGCAAAGTCAAGGCGGTGTTGCGCGGGCTGGGTCAATTGCCGCGCGAAGAACGCCCCGCTGTCGGCAACGCGGCCAATGTCATCAACAGCGCGCTGGAAGCCGACCTGCAAGCGCGCCAGGAAGAGATCGCACGCGATGAGATGACGCGCTCCTTGAGCGCGGAGGGGATTGACGTCACCTTGCCGGGCCGTCAACCCACCGTGGGCAAACTTCACCCCACCACCATCGCCATGCGCGAGATCATCGACATCCTCGCCCAGATGGGCTTCCAGGTCTACGATGCGCCGGAAGTCGAAACGGACGAGCTTAACTTTGGACTGCTCAACTTCCCGCCGGGCCATCCGGCGCGCGAGATGCAGGACAGCTTCTTCACCGAAAACCCGGATGTGATCCTGCGCACCCACACCAGCCCGGGCCAAATCCACGCGATGCGCGAATATGCGCCCGAGCCAGTGCGCGTGATCCTGCCTGGCAAATGCTATCGCAACGAAGATGTCAATGCGCGTTCGGAGATGATGTTCTATCAGGTCGAGGGACTCGCGGTGGGACGAAACATCACCTTCAGCGATCTAAAAGGTGTGCTGCTCAACTTCGCCAACCAGATGTATGGCGAAGGGCGTCGTATCCGGTTCCGCAAATCCTATTTCCCCTTCACCGAGCCGAGCGTCGAGGTGGATGTCGATTGCATGTTGTGCAGCGGCGAGGGCTGCCGCGTCTGCAAATACTCGGGTTGGCTGGAGATCTTGGGTGCAGGCATGGTCCACCCGGTCGTGCTCAAAAATGGCGGCTACGATCCATCCATTTTCAGCGGCTTTGCCTTTGGCATGGGCATTGAACGCCAGGTGATGCAGAAACGCAACATTGACGACATTCGCTATTTTTACGACAATGACGCGCGTTTTCTGGCCAGGCTTTGACAAAGAACGGAATTCGGTCGAAACGAGTAGCTCTGTTCAAGTCAACCACGGATTGCACGGAGATGGTTCCTTGCAATCCGTGGTTTTATTTCAGAGGGGCTGAATAGAAATCGAAAGCGAGACTCAACCCATGATCCAGTTTGGCTATTGCGTTCCTATCTTTGCCATGCCAGGCCCGCGCCTCTTTCGCACCCCAAACTATGCCCAGCTTGAACCGGTGCGAAGTATGGCATTGGCCCGCCGCGCCGATGCATTGGGCTACCATTCGCTTTGGGTGGCGGATCACCTGATGTTGGGGAGAGACGACGCCATTTTGGAGGGGTGGACCACGCTGGCTGCATTGGCCGGCGCAACTCAGCGCGCCCGCCTCGGCATGATCCACCAGGCGCATTACTTTCGCCACCCGGCCCTCGCCGCCAAAATGATTGCCACGCTCGACCAAATTTCCGGCGGGCGATTCATCTTTTTTGCGGATCCGGCCTATGGTCGCGCCGAGCACCGGGCCTATGGCTTGCCCTATCCCGACGACGCAGAGGAGCGCATCGCGGCCACAGCCGAAGGCGTGGAGTTGGCGCTGGCTCTGTGGCAGAGCGACGAGCCGGTTTCGTTCGATGGCCATTTTTATCGCACAGAAGATGCCGCCTGCCACCCTCGCCCGCTCCAGCAACCCCACCCGCCGGTCTGGTTTGGCGAAGCGCATCCGCACACGTTGGCCAACTGCGCACGGCTGGGACAAGGCTGGAACAGCGTGCCGGTGGGATACGATGCCTTGAAAGAGCGTCTGGCTGCCTTGGCATCGGCCTGCCAGGCCGCGGGCCGCAACATCGACGAGATCGAGCGCACTCTGGAAATCCAGATCCTGGTCGTCAACGAGCAGGCAGAGCTTCGCACGGCCTTGCAGGGCATGGCCGATCTGGATCCAAGCCAGCCGATCCAGGAGGAGCTGCGCGCCTTTTTGAGCGGCGAAAGCGACGATCTGCCATCCGCCATCAAATCCACCTGGTTGATCGGCACAGCCGACGAAGTCAGCACCCAGATCGAGCGCTACGTTGACCTGGGTATCAGCCATTTCCTGCTCTGGTTTGTGGACGCGCCCAGCCCGGGCGGGCTGGAGCTTTTCGCCGAGTCGGTCATGCCGCGCTTTGCGCGGTGAAAGATTGGTCAGTGATGGTACCGGGCCAATTGACGCCTCTGTCGCGCTGCACTACAATCGTGTGAATCCACCACGGTGGATCGGACCTTTTCAACACCGTGCCTCTGGCCTTTTCGCCGAATCGCCCATCAACCCAACCCGCTAGACAAGGAATCTCTCATGTCCAAGTATCGCACCGCCATCATCGCCTGTGGGACCATTGCACGCGTCCATGCCCGCGGCTGGCTCGGTGTGTCCGGCCAACCCACCGAGATCGCCGCCATCGCCGACACCAACCCGGACGCTTTGCGTGAGTTCGGCGACTTCTTTCACGTCGGCGAGACGCATCGCTACACCGATTACCGCCAGATGCTCGACGCAGAGCGGCCAGACTTTGTCGATGTCTGTTCCTGGCACCAGCAACACGCCGAGATGGTCATCGCCGCGGCCGCACGTCGGCCCAAGGCGATCCTCTGCCAGAAGCCGATGGCCGTCGATCTGGGTCAAGCGGACCAAATGTTGACCGCCTGCGCCCGCAACGATGTCAAGCTGATCATAGCCTTCCAGCGTCCCCACCATGCCACCTGGCTCAAGGCGCGCCAGATGATCCGCGAGGGCATCATCGGCAAGGTGACCCAGGTTCAACTGGACGACGGCGGCAACATCCTCAACACCAATTCCCACAACATCCGTCTGGCCCTCTTCCTGATGGACGAACCCAAGGTCGAATGGGTGATGGGCGCGGTCGAGCGCACCACGGATCAGGTCGAGCGCGGGCTGCCTGCCGAAGACGCCTGCATGGGGCTTGCCGGCTGCGACAACGGCGCGACGATCCTGATCCAGGGCAACCTGGTGCGCGGACTTGGCCAGGGCTGTCGGGGTGATCGGCACTGACGGTATCATGGAACTGGACACGACCCGCCCTCCAGATAGCGAGATCCCGTCCGACGTGCCCATGTATATCGCAGAGGGCCATCGGCGCGCTATAACTACGAAATCGGCGTCGTGAAATATCTCAACTCGACCAGCGGCGGCTGGCAGCAGGTCGATGCGCCCTGGCATGACAGTTGGGCGCATCAGGCACAGGAAGCCATCGACTGGGTGGAAGATCGAGTCGAAGCACCGATCAGCGGTGCGGATCGCGCGTTTGCTGTGCAAGAGGTGATGATGGCCTTGTTCGAGTCGGCGCGCAAGAAACAGCGCATCTATCTGCCGCTGAAGACGCGCATCAACCCACTCAATCTAATGGTCGAAAATGGCGATCTGCCGGTCGATTGGCCGGGCCGCTACGAGCGTCGCGCCCGTATCGTACGCGGCGAGGCCATGTCCTGGCATCAAGGATAATGGCTGGTTCCACGATGGCTCAATCCAACTTGGATGGCAAAATTGGCGTGGCCCTCTGTGGCGGAGCGGTCCTGGGTGCAGCCCATGTAGGCATCCTGCGCGCCTTCGAAGAGAGGGAGATCCACATTCACTGCATGGCCGGCACCAGCATCGGCGCGCTGGTCGCTGCGCTCTACGCATTTGGAACCGCCGTTGGCGAGATCGAAGCGATCGTCTCGGCATTGAGCTGGCTGGATGTGACCAGCTTTGTGCCCTCCAAGTTGGGTCTGTTGTCCAATCAGAAGTTGGGCGACGTGGTCTCAGAGGTGTTGGGCGATGTGCGCATCGAGGATTCGCCGATGCCCATCGCCTTCATTGCGGCTGACCTGCGCAGTGGGGAGAAGGTTCTTCTTCGTCGCGGCGATGTTGCCACCGCTGTGATGGCCAGCGCGTGCATCCCCGGCCTCTTTACGCCGGTCGAATTCGGCGACCGGCTGCTGGTCGACGGCGGCATTGTCGAGATCGTGCCCATTTCGCCGCTGCGCGAGATGGGCGCTGATTATCTGGTGGGTGTGGACCTGCGTGGGGAAGGCGCCTTGGCCGAGCCGCAAAATATCGTCGATGTCCTGGTGGATACGACCAACATTGCCATTGCGACATCAAAGAGGCTGCAACTGCAGGAGGCCGACCTGGTCATCGCGCCCCGGCTGGCGTCCTACAGCTCGCTGGACACCGACAAAGTTGCTGAGTTGATCAGGATCGGCTACGAAGCCGCGCTGATTGCCATGCGCGAGGTTGATGCTCTGTGAAGCCATATGATCATGGTTAAACCCCAAGTGTTTCGTCCAAAGCGTCGATCGTTGCCTTATCAGGTGCAGTGCCGCCTACCACCCGTTCAAATTCAGCAATGTTTGCAGGACTATCAAAATAGCCTGATGTAACCAGCAGAACGGCGCGAACATAACTTTCGATGCACTTGCGTTCGATAATTGATGAATTGTTGGAGACCAATTTCGCCACGGAAGCGGAAAGCGACAACATCGATTGTCCATCACCATCGAGGAAGCAGCCGCTTCGCACCATCGCATTGAGAATGTCCTGTACCTGGCTCCTGGACGCGCCGATCCGTTCAGCCAGGGCTGCCTTCAGTTCAATCGGTGTAATCGGCTGATTGGATGACTTGAACATAGCGATCAACTCGACTATAGCCTGCTGCCGATATTCGGGCACAGGACGTACGTCGGCTTTGTTGAGCACCGTAGACAGAGATGTTGGCCCACTTATCGGAGCGATAATCTTCACAGTCTCCTTCTCTTCTATCTGCTTCGTAATTCCAAGCGCTACGCTCACCTTTTCCAAAAAACTGTGTTCGTTGGCAACGGTCATTCCGTAAAGATGGGTCAGATTGATCGTCAGCTCATCTTCAATGCCTAAAAGGATCAAGATTGCTCTCTCTTTCGGCACAGACAAGACTTTTCTGACGTCAGAGTACTTGGTTATATAGGCCGCGTATTCACCTGTTTTGCATTCCAGCCATAGAGGCTGGTTGTCGATTAGGAAAATCAAATCGAGTTCAAAGTCATCGCCATTCTGAAAACTGATCTGTGGATTGAAGAGGCATGTGTATGCGAGATTCTGTCTCTTGAGCAGCGTGCAAACGCTCAAGTGGGCGTATCGCTCGAACCATCCACCGTTGACGAAATTAATGACTTTCCCATCCCGCTGTGGATTGGCGTAGATAGTTTTCGACTTCTTGTTGTAGTTATAGGATGCAAGGAAAGCATGCTTACTGAGCATGTCGCAGAATTGGGTCGAATCTGCGATTTCATTTTGGCTGCTTGATGCCAGATTCAGACTGAAGCTCTTCCCTGTCGATAAACTGCGCTTGATATATTCGTAGACACGCGAAACGTTGCCGAACCTTTCACCAAGAAAGCGCGCCATCTGATCATACACTATGTCCGCTGCGTTTCGTTCGTGATAGTTTCTGACCGTAATACCTTTGGCAGTCAGCCAGTCGTAGACCGCAAGAGCGTCCTTTTTTGTTTCATCCTCTGGTTTTGCATCTTGTGTGGGCTGTGAGTCCGAGTACTTCTCATCAAAATTTTGGAAGGTTGGCTGCCTCTCCAACTCATTTCTTAGCAGCCGCAGTTCCGTTGTTGCGCTTCTTAGCTCCTGCAAAATTGCTTCGAGGAGCCGGGTCTGCTTGCGTCTTTCATTTGCCTTGGACATTTGTGGGGGACACCTTTCGTTGGGTCTAGCTGATTACGATGCGGAGCAAGCCTCTTATCGGGAAGATCGAAAAAACTTCCACCCCAAAGAGAGACAATTCAAGCTGGCATTCTGCTCTGCAACACTGGCTTCAGGCGCGAGACCAGGTCGCGTTGCCGGCGTTCACCCAACAACGCACGTTCTTCGTCCATGATATCGAGCCACATCTCGTTCGCCGGTTGGTAGCTCCATCCCAGTTCGGCCTGGGCTTTGGCGCTTGAGAAGTTCAGAGATACAGTGGCTGCAACAACTTCCCGCGAGACAAAGGCCGGCAGACCCATCCAGCGCACGAACGGCTCCAACATTCCAAACATCGGCCCGGCCAGCCAGGCAGGCAGATAGAATCTGACCTTCATCCCGCCGGGTTTTGTCATCCAGATTTTGAGTACCTCGCGCAGAGTCATGGGGTCTCCCGCCAGGTGATACACTTCGCCGTCGCGGCCCTTCTCCGCGGCCAGGGCAATCCCGCGGCGACATCGTTGACATGGACCGCAGAGTTCACGGTCTCCGGCGCCCAGGCAAAGGGCGGCATCAGTCGATTCAGATACATACGCAGAAAGTAGCCCCAAACGGAATGGTCATTGGGGCCGACCACATGGGCGGGGCAGAGGGTCACCAGCGGCAGCCCGCGCTCTTGAAACCCCTGCGCGATCTCGTGCGCCTCGGTTTTGCTCTGTTCATAATAGGAGCGGTAGGGCGTCTGGCGGCGAAAGCTCTCGTCGCGGGGCTGCTCGCCGGTGGCGCCAAAAACGATGGTTGACGAGACGTAGACCGCACGCTCTACGCCGAGTTCCAGCGCCAGACCGAGCGTATTCTCTGTGCCGGTGACATTGATCGCGTGCATGGTCTTGCGCGCATTTTGATGCACGCCGATCTCGTACCACCCTGCATTGTGGACCACCATATCTGCGCCTGTCATCCCCGCCCGCATCGACTCGCGTTCGGTGACATCCCCAGCGACACACCGCGCGCCCATCTGGGTCAAGGCCAGGGCTTGTGGACTGTCCGGTTTGCGCACCAGGGCGACAACATCCCAGCCGCGCGCGATCAGCGACTGGGTGAGTGGCTGTCCGATGAAGCCGGTGCCGCCGGTAAGAAAGATCTGCATTTCCGGTCAGCTCCCTCTGCGTCCTGTGATGTCACTGTGGGAAAGATGCGATTTGTGGCTAGCTGCCGCCGGCTGCGGTTGGTTCGCTTCAGGCTACGCGCCGAACTTCACAAGGCAACCAATACAACGGGGTTATGTCATTGGCTCTACGACGCGATCACTGTCCCTACCGGCTCGCCACACACCACCTGTTCGAGTGCGCCCGCTTGCCACAAGTTGATGACGTGAATTGGCAGATCGTTGTCCATGCACATGGCCATGGCGGTGCTGTCCATCACGCCCAGACGCATGTTGAGCGCGGCGATATAGGTGAGCCGCTCGAACGGTTGGGCATTGGCATTCAGTTTCGGATCGCTGTCGTACACCGCATCCACCTTAGTCGCCTTGACCAACGTCTCTGCGTCGATCTCCATTGCCCGCAGCGATGCGGCGGTGTCGGTCGTAAAGTAGGGATTGCCGGTGCCGGCGCCAAAGATGACGACGCGACCCTTTTCCAGGTGACGCACCGCTCGGCGCTGAATGTATGGTTCGGCCACCGCGCGAACTTCAATCCCGGTCAACACGCGCGTGGGCAGCCCTTGACGCTCCAGAGCATCTTGCAGGGCCAGCGAATTCATCACCGTGGCCAACATACCCATGTGGTCGGCGGTGACCCGTTCCATGCCATGGTCCAGGCCATCTTCTTTGCCGCGCCACAGGTTGCCGCCCCCGATCACGATCGCGACCTGGACACCCATATCGACAATTCGCGACACCATGCGGGCCAATTCTTCGGCGCGGCGCGGGTTGATGCCAAACCCTCCTTCGCCTGCCAGGGATTCGCCTCCAAGTTTGAGCAAAATCCGCCGAAACTTCAGCTCTGCCATTCCTGAATCCTCCTCCGACTATCGTCTGATGATCGCGCCAGATATAAGAATGCCCAGCCGATTCGGCTGGGCATTCGCTGTAGGTCATTTGCCTACTTCCATACGGCTGAACCTGCTGATCTGGATGTTCTCACCCAGCGCCGCGATGCAGTCCACGAGCAGATCCTTGATGGTCTGGTCTGGATCCTTGACAAAGGCTTGTTCGAGCAGACAGACTTCGCTGTACCACTTGTCCAGCTTGCCGGTGATGATCTTTTCGATGATCTCATCGGGCTTGCCGCTGCCTGCCATCTGGCCCCGATAGATCTCCAGTTCGCTGGCGACGACCTCTTCGGGAACCTCCTCGCGGCTGACATATTGGGGGCTTGAAGCCACCACATGCATGGCCAGATCCCGGGCCAACTGTTGGAACTGTTCCGTGCGGGCCACAAAGTCGGTTTCGCAGTTGACCTCCACCAGGCTGGCCATTTTGCTGCCGGCGTGGATATAGCTGCCGATCAGCCCCTCGTTTGTATCGCGATCTGCCTTCTTGGCTGCGGAAGAAAGTCCTTTCTTGCGCAACACTTCGACCGCCAGTTCGAAATCACCGTTTGCATCGGTGAGCGCCTTCTTGCAGTCCAAGACGCCTGCGTTGGTCGCCTGTCGCAATTCTTTGACCATTTGCGCAGAGATGTCTGCCATTCGTTATCTCCTAAAATCTCGCTCTGTTATATTTTCGTTCGTAGTTGCTTCAATCAATCGCCATTTGGGCGCAGACAGCCGCGTGAGATTCTCAGCGACTACTGGTCATCGTCTCATCGTCATCGTCATCGTCATCGTCGTCATCGCGTCACTCGATCATGCGTCGTCATCGTCACATCGTCATCATCGTCATCG
>JAAUPU010000636.1 GCA_012032975.1 Caldilineaceae bacterium
GTCGCCGAGATCCAGCAGAACAGCGACACCACCTACCGCATCTACGACTGGGGTCGCCCGCGACCCATCCACGTCGAGCAGGCGCTGGAGGTGCTGGACTTCGAGCTGATTGAGCCAAAGCCGGTCACGCCAGTGCTGCTGGAGGGACGGGATCTGCGCCGCGAGCGCATCGCGACCTGCGCCTATTTTCAGACCGAACGGTTGACCATGCCGGCCGGCAGCCGGTTTACCGGCCTCTGCGATGGTGCGACCTATGAAATCTGGGGGCTGCTCCAGGGCGCGGCAGAGCTTCGCTGGGCAGGTTCGCCGTTGCGCTGGCCGCGGTGCAATGGCTGCTGCTGCCCGCCGCGCTGGCGACTTTGAGATCGTCGCAAATGAAGCGAGTCTGTTGCTGCGCGTCTTTACCCCCGAGGCCGGTTGACCTGCTCAGGTCGTCTTGGATTTGCTCAAGCGACGCTGCGCAGAGACAACCCTGGTTGTCAATGAAGTCAATCGGAGATCAGGAAGCGCACGTTCTGCCCGTTCTTCGTTTCCTTTCGCGTACCTTGGTGGATCGTTCTTTTCGTTGAGGCTAAAGGAGAAGGATCATGTGTCGAAGCATCAAGCAGCTGCGCTATCCAGATCGGCCGGCAACCGATCAAGAATTGGCGAGCAGTCTGCAATTTGTGCGCAAGGTGAGCGGTTTTCGCAAGCCGTCGGCGGCGAATCAAGCCGCATTTGATCGGGCCGTGGCCGAAATCGCCGCGGTTACGCGCGCACTGCTCGATGATCTGGTGACGCGACCGGTGGTCGAGCGGGCGGGTGTGGAGGGGGAAAGTCAGGCGTAGGCGGCTCGCTCAGTTGGCGTATGGGTGAGGCTCTGATCAGCTTCGACTGAATGCGTTCAGACAAAACAAGTCCCCGGCAGCTCCAAAACGCCGGGGACTTGTGGTTGCCAATCACCCCACGGTGGACATTCATAAAAACGGAGTGACCCAACTTGAATCACCGACAGACAGCGTTGGGCTTGATCGGTTACCTCTTCATCGGGACGGCCGCGGTGTTGGTCCCGTTGATGATGCCCTTTTATGACCGAGGAGTTTGCGGCCACCGGCATTACGTTGGCCGCGATCGGGCTGATCTTTCCGGCCCGATCGGTGGGCGGATTCTGGGCAATCTGCTGGCGGGCGCGGGGTCGGATGTCTTTGGACGGCAGCGGCTGGTCTGGATGTCGGCGCTGCTGCTGGCCATTTCGCTCTTGCTGACCGCGGCTGTGGCGCCCTGGCTGCTCTTTGTCGTCGGATTCGTCGTCATCAGCGCGGCCCAAGGTGCGCTCTCGACCGGGATCAACGCCATGGTCGCAGACGCCAATCCCAACACGCGTGGCCGTGCGCTCAACGTGCTCCACGGCGTTTATGGCGCGGGTGCGGCAGTCTCGCCGCTGGTGATCGGTGTGCTGATCGAGCGGGGCATGGAGTGGCGGGGCGCGCTGGTCGCAACGGGTGCGATCTGGCTGCTCTATGCGCTGGCCGCCTGGTGGTTCAAGGATCCGACGGCTTCGGTCCAGCAGATTGTCGCTGGCTGGTCGCTCGACCTGGAGATGCTGCGCCAGCCCTCGTTTCTTTCGCTCTTTGCCATCGCCTTCATCTACAATGGGGTCGCGGTCAGCCTCTTGGGCTGGATCGCGCTCTACATGCAGGATTCGGCCGATGTTTCCACCTTTGTCGCCATCTCCATGATCTCCATCTTCTACGTCGCGTTGACGGCGGGGCGCTTTGCCTGCGCAGCCTTTGCCGAGCGACTCGGCTATGCGCACCTGTTGCTGCTGCTGGGCATCGGCGCCGTGCTGACCTATCCGATGGTCATCTTTGGCGCCACTTCGCTGGTGGTGGCGGTCGGCGTCTTTCTCGTCGGTCTGAGCCTCTCCGGCCTCTTCCCCACGGCGATTGCCTACGGCACCCGACTCTATCCGGCGCGTGCCGGCGCGGTCTCCGGCATGCTCAGCACCGCGTTGACGCTGGGGGCCATGTTGCCGCCGCTGTGGACCGGTGCGATCGCGGCCACCTGGGGCTTCCAGGTCGCGCTCGGGCTGAACTACATCATGGTGCCACCGCTCGTCTTCTTGGCCATCTATCTTGGGCGAGTCGAGGTTCGACAGACCAAACCACTGGAAGCATACCCAAACCAAGCGAGGACAGGATGAAAGCAGCCGTCTATTATGGACCCCGTGACATTCGTGTAGAAGAGGTGGCGATTCCGTCGATCACCGGCGATGAGGTCTTGGTGCAGGTCAAAGCCTGCGGCATCTGCGGCTCTGACCTGCACGTTTACCGGCTGGGTCTCTTCGAGGATGCGCTGGGGCGACCCACCGGCAGCGGGGCCGGCCGTATCATGGGCCATGAAATGAGTGGCGAGGTCATCCAGGTGGGTGCGCAGGCCGAGGGCTATCGCGTGGGGGATCGAATCACCGGCGTCTGTCTGGGTGGCTTTGCCGAATTCGCAACCGTGACCACCCAGGGGGATCGCCTCTATCGATTACCCGACTCGATCAGCTTTGACGAGGCAACCACCATGGAGCCGTTTGCGACCTCGGTTCATGCTGTCCGGCTGGCGAACGTCTCCGCGGGCGAAACCGTGGTGATCCTGGGCGTGGGCATCATCGGCCTGGGCTGCATTCAGGCGCTGCGGGCGACCACCGACTGTCGCATCATCGCGGTGGATGCTTCGCCAAGGCGCCTGGAGCTTGCCGAGGCGTTGGGTGCGGATGCAACCGTCGATCTGACCGCAAGCGATCCGGTGGAAGCGGTGATCGAATTGACCGGCGGCGCGCAGCAGCCTGGGCGCTTTCAGGTTCGGGGTGGCAATGCCGATGTGGTCATCGATTGCGCGGGGGCTAAAGCGTCGCCCAACCAGGGGCTGTTGATGCTCAAGCAGATGTTTGGTCGGCTGGTGCTGGTGGCGCTATTCGAGCGGCAACCGGAGCTGGACTTCAACCAGGTGGTGCGCAAGCATGTCACCATCCACGGTTCGTGGACGTGGACCGGCGACGATTTTCGCCAGGCCATCGCGCTGGTGGCGGAGGGAAACGTTGATCGAAAGCGTCTCATCTCCCACACCTTTGCCCTGGATGATGCGGCGGAGGCCTTCGCAGTTCAGGATCAGCCGGCCGCAGCGGTCAAGGTGTTGTTGCGGCCGTGGGGCGAATAATATCTCGCCCCTACGGCCGCAATTTGTAGCGCTCGAAGGCGTCGTCCTGGAGGGTGATGCCCAGACCGGGTTGGGTCGGCGCCTCTAGATGGCCATCGGCAAATCCAAGTGGCTCGGCCAACAGATCGTCGCGCAGTGGGTTGAGGAGCTGGTTGTATTCGTAGATCCACGCGTTGGGGATTGCCGCCAGCAGATGCAGCGTGGCCGC
>JAAUPU010000637.1 GCA_012032975.1 Caldilineaceae bacterium
GGACGACTGGCGCCAGTCGTCCCCCCTCTCTTTGATGGTTCTTGTACTGTCCTATCGAATCCCCAAATGCGGGCTGTGATCTCTTGCTCAGGGCGACGCCAGCTGGTGTCAAAGAGTTGGACGAAGGCCTCGAATGGGATGGCGCCTTCAAAGATTTGACCGTTGATATCAAAGCTGGGTCTCAGACGAATCCCCTGGTCGCGGCGCTGTTGGTCAATCCGATTGATCTTTTCCAGCACGCTTGGGTCCGCCATACATGTCCTCATGGCGTCGGTCTCCAGGCCAATTTCGCCGGCCCATGCTATGGCCAGCTCGTCATCCCCCTGCCACAGCTGATTCTGACGCTCAAAGAGCAGATCATGCATCTGCCAGAAGGCCAGAGGCGATTGACGCCCCGCACACTCGGCAGCGCGATGGGCGCGCATGGATCTGTCGCCATGATCCAGCACATGGCCAAAGGAGAGGCTGACCGTGCCATCGGCCACATACTGCTCGATGATCCGGGGTTCTACTCGCATCACGTGCGAGGCGCAGGCGCCTCACATGAAGTCGGAATAGTCGATCAAGCGCAACGGTGCGTTGGGGTTGCCCAACACGAAGTAGTCGCCTTCGACACTGGCCATGCCCGTCCAATCGGCTGTAACTTGCTCCGGTTCCGGAGGCGCAGTCGGAACCGTCACGACGGCCTCCGACTGCTGTTCTTTGGTTGGCGTGGGCAGCGAAGCGGGCGCCTCTGATGTCGAGTCTGACGCCATGGCCGTCTCGACCGGAGCAACTTCAGCGACCTGCGCGGATAAAACCGGCCCATTGCCGGGCGGCGTTGGCCCCGATGTGCAGCCAGCCACCACAAGCAAAACAACGACGAACATCAGGCAAGCGAGCCATGGGTTTGCCCTATTCCAACCCATCCGAACCCTCGTTTCTGAAGAGTTCGTGCGCGCCGCCGTCATGGAGGCGCTGTTACTGAGCGGCTTCATCGACCATTTCCTGAAGCGCACTCACGAATCGGTCGGCCGGCAAGGCGCCCGGAATAATGCTTCCCTGACCGTTAAACAACACGACAAAGGTGGGAGTGCCACGCACAAACTGGGCGCCGTCAGCCAGATCGTTGTCCACCCGCGCCATTATCTCCTCGTCTTCAAGGCAAGCCGCAAACTTTTCCGTGTCCAGCCCCAATTCGGCGGCCAAATCGGTCAACGCCGTGCTGGGGTCGCTGACCGACCAGGAGGAACTGTTGGTGAAGAGCAGATGGTGCATTTCCCAAAACTGTCCCTGTTCCGCGGCGCATTCAGCGGCGACGCCGGCTGCCGGCGCTTGGGGATGGATGCTCAAGGGGAAGTGTTTGAAGACCCACAAAACCTGGTCGCTGTCGACAAACGTCTCATCCAGAATGGGCTGGGTGTCCAGCGTGTGGCGTTGGCAGAAGGGGCATTGGAAATCGGAGTATTCGACAACCACGACCGCCGCGTCTGGATTGCCGCGATACTGGTCGCCAGCCATGGTGTAACCTGGCCGATCCGGGTCGGGTTGCAGGCCCTCGGCGGTTGCCCAGGTCGGCACCTCCTGGTCGCCGCCAGCTCCTTGCTGGGCAGCGGCCGCGGGTGTCTCGCCGGCGACCAAGGCCTCGATCATCTCAGCAAAAGCGTCGAATGGCTGCGCGCCGACGATCTCGTAGGTGTCGCCGGTCTCCTCACGCACGAATTGGAAGCTCGGCGTGCCAGAGAAGCCAAAGGCCATCGCCTCTGCAACGCGCTCTTCAACCTGTGTCGCTTTGGCCTCGTCGGCGAGACAGGCCTCGAATGCGTCTACATCCAGCCCCACCTCGGTTGCCAACTCGATGAAGTTCTGGTTGGGATCGGCTGCGCTGGCCCACTCGTCCACGGTGCGGAACAGTTGTTCATGCATCTCCCAGTAGGACTTGGCTGAGCCTTGGTCTGCTGCGCAGATCGATGCGATATGCGCAGCGGGCGCATTGGGGTGAAGCTGGACAAGAGGCAGGTCTCGGAAGACCACACGCAGGTCGCCGTTGCGCACATAATTTTCGTTGATAGCCGGTTCGGTCTGGATGAAATAGCGTTGGCAAAATGGGCATTGCAGATCGCTGAACTCATACATGGTGACCGGCGCGTTGGGGTCGCCCCGATAAGGGAAACCCTCTTCGGTGAAGCCGACCGGAATGTCTTTGTAGCTTTCCTGCTCTCCGGAAGCAACGGGCGCCTCCTGTGCAGAATCCTGAGCGGCGCTATCATCCGCAACCGTATTCTCTTCCTCTGGCGCAACGGGTTGGATCGCCCAGGTCCGTTACATGCAGCGAGCACCAGCATGAGCAGCATAGTGAGCACGAATCCGCGGATCGCGCTGGACGTTCGTGGTGCGTTCTGCACCGTATCAACCGAAAACATATCGTTCTCTCCCAATTTGCGAGCGTGCATGGAACATCAGCCGCTCTCTATCGTATCGACAAAAGCAGCGGCACTATAGCATATGTGCAAAGATTATGAGTAAAGCATAGCATCTGGATCGACGCCGATGTGTAATCCGGCGGACAGTGGCGCGCTGCCGAACGGCCCGGCGCCGCGGGTTGGGTCTGTCATGGGGATTCAAGGGTGGGGTGGCTGGAGGAGAGTTGCTTGTTTGGCGTTTTACCAACGGCGCAAGATCGCCTGACAATGGGCAACGATGACTTCGGGGCGCACTTGCGTGGTCAACACGGCGTCAGCGCCGGCTTCGAGCAACTGGATCGCCCACTCGGAGTCGGTGGTGTTGGCAATCACAACCATCGGCACGTAGCTGTGAAGTCGAACATGTTCGACGAGGCGCAGAGAGCTTGCCGGTTCTCCGACTTCCTCTTCGACAACAAGCAGGTCAAAGTTAACCAGCTCTTGGAACGGCAATGTCTGGGGGTCCATGAGCCAGAGTTCGGTGTGATGGGCCTTGAAGTGTCGAACCAGCGGATGTGAGATGTTGGGCTGGCGATCTCTATTGTAGAGCCATAGGATGTGGACAGGAGAGCTTTGGGCGATCGATCCAGGGCCTGTTTGGGCCGTGGGTAGAAGGTCAGAACGGGATCCCATGAGCCTCTGCTCCGTCCAATCTCGTTGAAGGTATGTATGCAGTTGAAAGTGTTCTTTGGCGCGTTGCAGCTGTCTGGACCGCATACGCCAAGGGGAGAATCATGCTCTGAGGTCAGTGGAACCGTACCGGCGTCACTTGACAGTATACCTTCTTATCACATTTCCCAGCGCCGAATAGCTTACATCCGACTTACGATTGGGTTCGATTGGAGAGGCGGCGTTTGATCGCACGGGATATCTGCATGCAGAAGATACGCACACAGAAAAAAATGCGACAGCAGCTTGCATATTGCATGGGCTGCTGTCGCTTCTA
>JAAUPU010000038.1 GCA_012032975.1 Caldilineaceae bacterium
GTGGGTGCGCTCAGCGTCGCCGCGGCCGCAGGTGTGATCGCCAGCCGCGTGCCGGTGCATAGCGCGCTCTTCCTGCTGGTCAACTTCGCCACGCTGGCCGTGCTCTACATCACGTTGGATGCCCAGTTTCTGGCCGCGGTCCAGGTGATCGTCTACGCCGGCGGCATCGTCATCTTGATCCTCTTTGTGATCATGCTGATCGGCAGCGATCGCTTGGGTGAAGAGACGGAGCGCCAGCCGTGGGCGCCGTTGATCGGCATATTATTTGGCATGGTCCTGCTGGTCAGCATGGCCTTTGCCCTCTTTCCAAGCTATGCTGGCGAAGACGCCGGTGCGGCGTCGTTGGCAGGCGGTGGGCCAGCGCTGGTTGGGATGGCGCTTTTCACCCGCTATATCCTGCCTTTTCAGATGGCCGGTGTGTTGCTGCTGGTCGGTCTGATCGGCGCCCTGTTGCTGGCGCGACACCCGAAGCAGCAGAGCTGACAACCTGGCCCAATCTGCGGCCTACTTTGCGACCCATTTGCGACCGAGTCAACCGGACACGAGGAGACCATTGTGGTTCCCACCAGCTATTATCTTGTACTGAGCGCCCTGATCTTTGTGATCGGCGCGGTCGGCGTCCTTACCCGACGCAATGCCCTGATCATCTTCATGTGCGTCGAACTGATGCTCAACAGCGTGAATTTGACATTGATCGCGGCCAGTCGTCAGTGGGGCAATCTGAATGGCCAGATATTTGTCTTTATGATCATGGCCGTCGCTGCCGCTGAAGTAGCGGTTGGGTTGGCGATTTTGATCGCACACAATCGTCACTCCAAGACGACGGATATCGATGAAATGAATCTGCTGAAATGGTAAGCGCGAGGGACCGTTCATGTTCGATTTAGCCTGGCTCCTATTTGCGTTTCCGGCCGCTGGCGCGCTGATCAATCTGCTGATTGGCCACAAGCTGGGCAAACGCGCCATCGGCGTGATCGCTTCGGGCGCGGTGCTGCTCTCGTTCGCGGTCACCGTCTGGCTCTTTGTCACGATGTTGGGGTTGCCCGAGCACGACCGGGTGATCACCGTGCATCTGTGGGACTGGATCAACATCGGCGCGTTCAGAGTGCCAGCCGCGCTGCTGATCGACCCGTTGAGCATCACCATGTGTCTGATCGTCACCGGCGTGGGCGCGCTGATCCACATCTATTCCATCAGCTATATGGCCGACGATGAACGCTTTCAGCGCTTCTTTATCTACCTGAACTTCTTCATCTTCGCCATGCTCATCCTCGTGCTGAGCAACAATTTTGTCGGCATGTTCGTGGGCTGGGAGGGCGTCGGACTCGCTTCCTATCTGCTGATCGGCTTCTGGTTCGACCGCAGCGACGAAAGCTATGGCTCCTACGCGGACGCGGGCAAGAAGGCCTTCCTGGTCAACCGGGTCGGCGATTTTGGCGTCATCTTGGCGATGCTGGTCATTTGGACCACTTTGGGCAGCCTCACTTTCCTGGAAGTCTTCGACGCCGCGGAGCATTCGCTGGCGGTGGGCACGGCCAACGTGATCTGTCTGCTGCTGCTTCTCGGCGCCACCGGCAAGAGCGCACAGATACCGCTCTTTGTCTGGCTTCCTGACGCCATGGCCGGCCCAACGCCGGTCTCGGCGCTGATCCACGCTGCGACGATGGTCACCGCTGGCGTCTACCTGATCGCCCGCACCCACGCGCTCTGGCACATCGCCGGAAATGCGTCGCTGATCGCCGCCTGGATCGGTGGCTTGACCGCACTCTTTGCGGCCAGCATTGCGTTGGTGCAGGTGGACTTGAAAAAGATCCTGGCCTACTCGACCGTCTCCCAACTAGGCTACATGATCATGGGGGTTGGCGTGGGCGCGTATGGGGCCTCGATATTTCTTCTGACGACCCATGCGTTCTTCAAGGCGCTGCTTTTCCTTGCGGCGGGCAGCGTCATGCACGGGCTGCATGGCGAGCTGGACATCCGCAAGATGGGTGGGCTGCGTCACAAAATGCCCACCACCTATCGAACCTATCTGATCGGCGCGGCTGCCTTGGCAGGGATTCCGCTCCTGGCCGGCTTCTTCGCCAAGGATGCCGTACTGCTGGGCACGCTCGCCAAGAACCCCGCGCTCTACGTGGTAGGATTGACCACCGCGTTGCTGACGGCCTTCTACAGTTTCCGCTCGGTCTTCGTGCCATTTCTTGGCGCGCCGCGTGACCAGCATCTCTACGATCACGCCCACGAAAGCCCGCGCCTGATGACCGTCCCACTCTGGATCCTTGCGTTCCTGTCGATCTTCGGCGGGCTGTTGAACCTTCCATTTGTCCTGAGCTTGGAGACCTGGCTGGAACCGGCAATTGGGCACCACGCGGCGCCCTCGCTCACGCTGGAATTGACCGCGATTACGCTGAGCGTGATTGTCGCCATCTTCGGTTTGATCATGGCCGTCGCCCGCTACCTGACCAAGGAGTCCTGGGTCACACGCATGGCAAATGGCTTCAACTTCCTGCTTCCCGCGCTGGACCGCAAGTGGTATGTGGATGATTTCTACAACCGGTGGATCGTCCAGCCGCTGTGGGTGGTGGCCGGCTGGCTGGCGCGCCGTCTTCGACCGCAAGGTGGTCGATGGCGTGGTCAACGGTGTGGGCCAGGTGAGTCTGGGCCTGGGCGAGCGCGCGCGCCACCTGCAAAATGGCCTGGTGCCAACCTATGCACTGAGCATCTTCATCGGCGTGACGTTGCTCGTGGTCTATTTCATCTTTGCGACTCTCTGAATCTGTCGGATGGAAGCCGAGCCAACGCTTGAGATTGGTCAACCCGCTCCATGTGGGCGAAGACTTGAAACAGTAGGATAGACGCGCTATGTCTTTTTCCATCCCATACTTGCTGACGATCATCACCTTCCTGCCCTTGCTGGGGGCGTTGGTGCTTCTGTTGATTGGCAGCGATGGTGTCAAACGCACCATCGCACTGGTGACATCACTGCTTACCTTTCTGATAAGTCTGATGCTTTTGGTCAACTGGCAGGATGCCTACGCCGGGATGCAGTTTGAAGAGATGTCCGTCTGGATTCCCCAATTTGACGTCTATTACCACTTGGGCGTGGACGGAATCAGCCTCTTCCTGGTCCTCTTGACCACACTGCTGATGCCAATCGTGATCGTATTCAGCAACATGTACGTGACCGATAAGATTGGCATGTACCTCGCGCTGATGTTGGCGCTTGAGACAGCCATGATCGGCGTCTTTGTGGCGCTCGACCTGTTGCTCTTCTTCGTCTTCTTCGAGTTCAGCCTGATCCCGATGTACTTCCTCATCGGGCGCTGGGGTGGACAGAACCGAGTCTATGCGGCGCTCAAGTTCTTTCTCTACACCTTCGCCGGTTCTGCGTTGATGTTGGTGGCGATCTTGGCCGTCTATTACGCATCGGGCACGCTGGACATTGAAGAGTTGCTGACCACCGATCTGTCGGAGTCGGTCCAACTTTGGGCGCTGGTGCTCATGTCGCTGGCCTTTGCGCTGGCCTTCTCGATCAAGGTGCCACTCTTCCCCTTTCACACCTGGCTGCCAGATGCCCACGTGCAGGCACCAACTGCGGCTTCGGTGCTGTTGGCCGCAGTGCTGCTCAAGATGGGCGCCTATGGCTACGTGCGCATCTTCCTGCCCATCTTCCCCACTGCGGCTGAGCTGGCCGCGCCGTGGTTGGCTGGGTTGGCGGTGATCAGCATCCTCTACGGCGGGATGGTGGCGCTGGCGCAGAAGGATGTGAAGTCGCTGGTGGCGTACAGCTCTGTCGCCCATCTTGGCTTTGTGATGTTGGGCCTGGTCGCCTGGAACTTGCAGGGCGTCAGCGGGGCCGTCCTCCAGATGGTCAACCACGGGCTGAGCACGGGTGCGCTCTTCCTCATTGTCGGCATGTTGTATGAGCGACGCCACACGCGCATGCTCGACGACTTTGGCGGGCTGTGGAAGAGTGTGCCGATCCTGTGCGGATTTTTCCTGGTTGTGGCCATGAGCAGCGCCGGTCTGCCGGGTTTGAATGGCTTCGTCGGCGAGTTCTCGATCCTGCTCGGTGCGTATCTTTATGAGCCGGTCTTTGCTGTACTCGCCGCGTTGGGCGTCATTCTGGCAGCGTGGTATTTGCTGACCGCCTTCCGCAAGATCGCGCAGGGACCGATCACCCGCCCCGAAAACGAAGCCGCCAATCTGCCCGATCTAAAAGGAAGAGAGATCGCCATCCTGTTGCCGTTGGTCCTTCTCTTCTTCATCATCGGGCTATTTCCCAATCTCTTTCTGGACAAGATCAACCCTTCGGTGCAGGCAATGCTTGACGAACAACCGGCAATTGTGATGGAGGTCGAGCGATAGTCATGGCCGATTTGAATCTGTATGCGCTGTTGCCAAACGCTCATTCTGGATGTTGGACGGCGCTGGCGGTAATGGTCGCCGATATGTTCAACCGTCGAGAGGGTTCGCCGGTCGCGCGCGTCATTCCGTGGCTGGCCCTGGTCGGCGTGGTCGCAAGCGGCGCATCGGCGGCCTGGCTTTGGACGCAACCAGCGGCCGATTTTCAGGATGCAGCCACCTCCGACCACTTTGCATTGGCAGTCGCCTTCATCGTGTTGGTGGCCACGGCGTTCGCCATCTTGCTCAGCGTCGGCTACATCCCCAAGATCAACAAGCAGATCGGCGAGTTCTATACCCTACTCCTGCTCTGTGCGGCCGGCATGACCATGATGGGCAGTGCCATCGACCTGATCGTGGTCTTCCTGGCGCTGGAAATCTTCTCGCTGGCGCTCTACATCCTCTGCGGCCTCAACCGGGAAAGCCCGCGCAGCGGCGAAGCCAGCATGAAATATTTCCTGCTCGGTGCGTTCGCCAGCACCTTCTTCGTCTACGGCGCCGCGCTGATCTATGGCGCAGCCGGCAGCACCCAATACGACGCCATCGCCGGTATGATTACCACGGGTCAGGCCGACATGAGTCTGCTCTATATCGGGTTGGCCCTGCTGATCGCCGGCTTTGGCTTCAAGATCAGCATGGTCCCCTTCCACATGTGGACGCCCGATGTCTACCAAGGAGCCCCCACGCCGGTGACTGCCTTCATGAGCGTCGGCACCAAGGTTGCGAGCTTTGCCGCGTTCATGCGCATCCTGATGATCGCGTTGCCCGCATCGCAGGAAGGTCTGGGGATCGGTGTTGGCGGTCCTGGCCGTGTTGACCATGACATTCGGCAACCTGGCCGCACTGCGCCAGACCAGTCTAAAACGCATGTTGGCCTATTCGAGCATCGCCCACGCTGGCTATCTGCTGGTGGCGCTGACACCCGGCACCATCGCTGGCGTCAACGCGGCGCTCTTCTATCTCTTCTCATATGCCTTCATGAATATCGGCGCCTTCGCCATCGTGATTGCTCTGGAGCGGGCGGGCGAGGAAGACGCGCTTCAGAACCGCGCGGCGGGTCTTGCCGACCGCTGGCCGGTTATGGCCGCGGCCATGGCGCTCTTCATGTTCAGTCTCAGTGGGATGCCGCCGTTGGCCGGTTTCTTCGGCAAGCTGCTGGTCTTTGGCGTGGCCATCGACAGTGGATGGGTTTGGCTGGCGGCCATTGGCATGCTCAACGCGGTGATCGGCGCCTACTACTATCTGCGCGTGATCGTCGCCATGTATTTCGAGCAGCCCGGGGAAACGACCGTCACCAAACATCGCATGTGGGGCGCGCTGAATTTCGGCCTGGTGGTTGCGGCAATTTTCACCGTCGCGATCGGACTCTATCCCACCATCTGGACCACCCTCTTCGAGACTGGTTTGACCGGCATCGGCGGGTGACCTCTCATCAGCCAGCTTTACAGACCGATTTTCAAAAGGTCGCTGCAAGAATGCAGCGACCTTTTTTCGTTCACCTCACAGGCTACGCCTATGCTAGAATTGGGAATGCGCTCGTCTGCTCCCGCTATAGACAGGTAAATCCATCCTCATGAATCCAAAACGACTTTCGGCGATCTCCATCGGTCACTTTGCCATCGACATTCTCAACTCGTCGATCGCGATGATCCTCGCCAGCCTCGCTGGCCAGTTCGACCTGAGCTACAGTCAGGTCGGCTTCGCCGTCATGATCTACACTTTTGCCGGCGCGCTCAGCCAGCCGCTCTTTGGCCTTCTGGCGGATCGGCTGCGCGGGCGTTGGCTGGGCGCGGCAGGATTGCTTTGGGTCATGTTCTTCTACGCGCTGATCCCCTTTGCGCCCAACTATGCAACCCTGGTTGTTCTGCTGACCGTGGGTGCGTTTGGCAGCGGTGCGTTCCACCCGGTGGGCATGGTGAATGCCGCGGACGCTGGCGGTCACAGGCCGGCCACTGCGACCTCGATCTTCTTCCTCTTCGGCCAGACTGGGCTTGCGCTTGGCCCCACTATCTCGGGGATCATCCTGCAAAGAATGGGATTGGCGGGGCTTCCCTACCTCGCCCTGGCCATGACGCCTGCCGTCGTGATGATGCTCGTCTATCTGCGCGAACCAGTCCACTATGACGCGACCGCGCCCTCTGCCGGAGCAAGCGGAGAAACGCAGAAAAGCAGCAACCGTGCAGCAGGCTGGACGATTGCCATCGCATTCACGCTGCTCATCCTGCTGCGCTCCACCACCTTGCAGAGCT
Source organism: Caldilineaceae bacterium (assembly GCA_012032975.1). Next base: position 6,651 of record JAAUPU010000038.1, read on the forward strand.
ATATGATCCTGCTGCCCCAATACTTCAACGGCTTGGGCTATTCGCCAGCCACCTATGGCGTCATGGTCAGCGTCTTTACCTTTGCCGGCGCGCTGGGCACCTTCTCCGGCGGCTACTTTGGCGACCGAACCAACCGACGCCATCTGATCTTCTGGGCGATGTTGGTCAGCGTGCCCTTCTCCCTTCTGCTGCTGCGCACCAGCGGCCTCGCGTACTTTGTGACCGCCTCTCTCTCCGGCGCGCTGCTCAGCATCCCGCACAGCATCCTGATCGTGATGGCGCAACGGTTCTTGCCCGCCCGCCGCGGCATGATCGGTGGCGCGGTGTTGGGCTTCATGTTCGCCAGCGGCGCGGTCGGCACCTGGCTGGCCAGTTGGGCCGCCGACTATATCGGGCTGGGCACAGTGCTGTCGATCCTGGCCTTCGTCCCCATCGGCGCCGGCATCTGTGCGCTTTTCTTGCCCTCGACGCGCCAGGTTTCGCCGATGACCCAATCCACCCCAGCCCAAGCCGCGGCCGACTAAAGCGAGAACGCACCTCGGTTCACTCGCACCGCCAATGTGACTTCTGCTACTTCCAAATCATGACGAGCCTGCAAGCGCATTCGCAACAATTAAAACATATTTATTTGACTAAAGTGCATCAATCGTGGTATCCTTGCGGCTGTGAAAAGGATCACGATTTCGTGTGGGAGCGGTTGTTGGCTGGATGCTGTCTCGACAAACAGACGGCGATGGATGGAGAAAAGCTCATGGGTGTAGGCGCTTATCAAGACCGAGAAAGCCCGACCTGGAAGGTGCTCGAATATTTGCAGCGCAACAAGGCCGCGACCATCAAAGAGCTTGAAGAGCATCTAGGCGTTACGACCACTGCGGTGCGTCAACATCTGATCGCCCTGCAAAGCGACGGCTATGTCGAGCGCCGCCGTGTGCATTCCGGTGTGGGTCGCCCACATCACGCCTATTTTGTCGCCGAAAAGGCCCACGAGTTGTTTGCCTGCCATTGCGATGACCTGGCGTTGACCCTGCTCGAAGAGGTCTTTGCGCTGGAAGGAAGCGAGCGGGCAGGCCTGTTGCTGGAACGGGTCGGCGGTCGGTTGGCCAATCGCTATGCCGACTCGGTGCGCTCCGTCGCCCTGCACGCTCGGGTGGAGGAACTGGCCGATGTACTCCATCGTCGCGGTGTGTTGACGGATGTGGTGGCAGATGAAGAGAACACCTTTATCCTCAAAACGTACAACTGCCCGTACCACGAACTCGCCCAAGAGCACCGCGAAGTCTGCGAGATGGACGAGAAGATGATGCGGCAGGTGTTGGGATCGGATGTGAGTCTCAGCGCCTGCATGATGGATGGTCATGCTGGCTGCTCCTTTGTCGTAACGCCACAGCCGAGTGTGCCGGCAGAAGGTTCGAGGGCCGGCCACGAATGATACTTTGCAATTCGTGGCAAGACTGAATATGTTGAATCAATCGATCAAATGCTAAAAAGCACATTGAATATCTTGATTGGAGCGAAAAGACAATGAGTACTTTAGAAATCCGCAACCTACATGCCACAGTAGAAGATACCGAAATCCTCAAGGGCGTGAACCTCACCCTGAAAAGTGGTGAGATCCACGCGGTGATGGGGCCGAATGGCTCCGGCAAATCGACCCTGGCCTATGTTATCGCCGGCCATCCACACTACGAGGTGACCGAGGGCGACATCCTGCTAGATGGCGAGAGCATCCTCGAGCTGGAAGCGGACGAGCGCACCCGCGCCGGCCTCTTCCTCGCCTTTCAGTACCCGGTCGCCGTCCCCGGCGTCAGCGTGGCCAACTTCCTGCGCACGGCTGTCTCCAATGTGCGCGGCTATACCCAGCAGTCCGCCAACGGCAACGGCCACAGCGGCGTCATCGGCAGCAACCTCATGCCCATGCGCGAGTTCCGACGCGAGCTAAACGCCAAGATGAAGGAGTTCAACGTAGACGCCAGCTTTGCCCGGCGCTACCTCAACGACGGCTTCTCTGGCGGCGAAAAGAAGCGCACCGAAGTCCTGCAGATGGCCATGCTCGAACCCAAGTTCGGCATTCTGGACGAGTCGGATTCCGGGCTGGACATCGACGCGCTGCGCGTCGTCTCGGACGGCATCAACAAACTGGCCACCCCCGACCGCGGCTTTCTGTTGATCACCCATTACAAGCGGATCCTCAACTATGTCGAACCGGATTATGTGAGCATTTTCTACGGTGGCCGCATCGTCACGACGGGTGGGCCAGAGGTCGCTGACATGTTGGAGGAGCGCGGCTATGGCTGGGTCGAGCAGGAATTTGCACGAGAAGCGGTTGCAGCCTGACCTGCGCGAGCGGCGCATAGAGCAGCCGTTTCCAGGCAACGTTAGAGACCAAGAACATATTGTTCAAGGAGAAAAGTCATGGCAACACAGGCCGATCAAGAACAACTGACTGGCGTAAAAGACGAATATCAATATGGTTTTCACGATGACCAAGTGCCGATCTTCAAGTCCGCAAAAGGGCTGAACCACGGTGTGATCGACCAGATTTCCGACCACAAAAACGAGCCGGACTGGATGCGCCAGTTTCGCCACGAGGCATTGGACATCTTTTTTCCAAGCCGATGCCCACCTGGGGCGCCGACCTCAGCGGCATCGATTTCGACGACATATTCTACTATCTCAAGCCCACCAGTGGGCAGGGGAAATCCTGGGACGATGTGCCCGAGGACATCAAAAACACCTTCGACCGGTTGGGCATCCCCGAGGCCGAACGTAAATTCCTGGCCGGTGTGGGCGCGCAATACGACTCCGAGGTGGTCTATCACAGCCTGAAGGAAGAATGGGAAAAGATCGGCGTCATCTTCCTGGACATGGACTCCGGTCTGCGCGAGCACGAGGATATCGTGCGCGAATATTTCGCCACTATCATCCCGGCTGCGGACAACAAGTTTGCAGCCTTGAACAGCGCGGTGTGGAGCGGCGGCAGCTTCGTCTATGTCCCCAAGGGTGTCCACGTGGACATTCCGCTCCAGGCCTATTTCCGCATCAATGCCGAGAACATGGGCCAGTTCGAGCGCACGCTGATCATCGTCGAGGAGGGCGCCAGCGTCCATTACGTGGAAGGCTGCACCGCACCCGTCTACTCCAGCAACAGCCTGCACAGCGCGGTGGTCGAGATCATCGTCAAGAAAGGCGCACGCTGCCGCTACACCACGATCCAGAACTGGAGCACCGACGTCTACAACCTGGTGACCAAACGCGCTGTCGCCTACGAAGGCGCGACCATGGAATGGATCGACGGCAACCTGGGCAGCAAGGTGACCATGAAATATCCGGCCGTCTACATGTTAGGCCCCAAGGCGCACGGCGAAATTCTTTCCATCGCCTTTGCCGGCCAGGGTCAGCACCAGGACGCTGGCGGCAAGGTGGTCCACGGGGCGCCCTACACCAGTTCCAAGATCGTCTCCAAGTCGATCAGCAAAGATGGCGGTCGCGCCAGCTATCGCGGCCTGCTCAAGGTATCCAAAGGCGCGCACCACAGCAAGAGCAACGTGGTCTGCGATGCGCTGCTGCT
>JAAUPU010000638.1 GCA_012032975.1 Caldilineaceae bacterium
TCACGCCGGTGTTGCGCGAGGCGACGCGCTCAGCCTGGACCAGACCGCCGACCGACTGCGCGACCTGGCCGAACGCAGCCGCGCCGGCAAATTGCGCGAGGGGCGATCTGGGCGGAAAGAGTCTGGTCGTCTCCAACCTGGGCATGTATGGCGTGGACGCCTTCATCGCCATCATCGAACTGCCCTCGCCTATGATCCTCGCGGTGGGCGCGGTGACCGACCGCGTTGTCGCGGTCGACGGTCAACCCGTCGTGCGACCGCTCTGCACGCTCACCCTTTCGGCGGATCATCGTGTGCTGGACGGCGCGCCGGCCGCGCAGTTTCTGGAAAAGATCAAGCAGCACCTGGAAGCGCCCTTCGCACTCTTGGGCTAGGGGCAAATCGGTGACACAGAGACCGCTTCGCGGTCCTTTGCGTCAAAGGTATATGACACCATAGGATACGAAGAAATGCAGAAAGAAAACCTGTCACACGACAGCCCGCAGATCCACCTCTGGTATGGCAAGCGCCAGCGATTTGGCCATGTCGGACGCCCTCAACGCTGGGTGAATGTGCTGGGGCGCGTACGCGGTCAGTTCCCGCTCCACTCTCTAGACTACACGCTCAACGGCGGCGATCTCGTGAAGCTGACGATCGGCCCGGACCTACGTCGCTTGGCAGGCAAGGGGGACTTTAATATCGACCTTGACTGCGGAGACCTTCACCTGGGCGACAACCATGTGGAGATCATCGCCCGCGATGTGCGCGGCAATCAGAGTGTGGAAAGTGTCATCGTTGAATATGCTGACGAACCGTGTCCGTTGCCGCTGGATATTGACTGGCGTCAAGTCCGCTCCATTGATGAAGTTGGCCATGTGACCGATGGCATCTGGTCGTTGGTCGAAGGAGGCGTCAGCCCGGTCGAAATCGGCTATGACCGCTTAATTGCCATTGGCGAAATGGGCTGGCGCGACTACCAGGTGACTGTGCCGATCACCGTCCACGCCATCCATGCGGCCTGTTACAATCGACCCAGCGTACACGCAGGCGTGGGCATCGTCATGCGCTGGAAGGGCCATTCCAACTGGGGGGAAGATCAATGGGCCAGCGGCCAGCCCCGCTTTGGTCCGTCGCCCTATGGCGCCATCGGTTGGTACTGTGTCTTCCACGACGACGGGCCGATCCTCAATCTTTTCGATCCCCGATTTCAACGACCGGTGCAACTCAGCTATGATCTGCCGCTGCATGTCCCGCACATCTTCAAGGTGCGGGTCGAGACCCTGGCCGACCAAAGCAGTCTGTTCAGCCTGAAAGTATGGCGGGCCGATGCCCACGAGCCAGCGTCATGGACACTTCAAGCGCCTGGCACGCCTGTCTCGCTCAAAGAGGGGGCGCTTCTGCTGGGTGCGCATCACACCGCCGCGACCTTTGGCAACGTGCTGGTCGAGCCAGTGCCGCCAGCGTGACGGCGCCAAGATGGTCGATATGGTACTCAGAAGAAATCAAATCTCACGCGAAGGCGCGAAGAACGCAAAGGAAGATCTGGATCACTTCGCACTCTTCGCGGCTTCATATGATCCAATCCTATAAAAGGAGAGCGAGACATGTTCGACAAGAGCAAGACCATCGTACTCGGTGCAGACAACAATGGCGTGCCGCTGAAAAATATCGTGCGCGACCATCTGATCGCTCAAGGTTACCAGGTTGAGGACATCGGCGTGCACAGCGACGACCCGGTCGATTACCCTGACGTAGGCGCGGCGTTGGCCGAGGCCATTGCCGCGGGCCGTTTCGAGCGTGGCATCCTCGTCTGTGGCACAGGCGCGGGCATGGCCATCGTGGCCAACAAAGTGCCGGGCGTGCGCGCGGTCTGCGTCAACGACCCCTACTCCGCCGAGCGCGCCATCGCCAGCAACAACGCCCAGGTCATCACCTTTGGCAGCCAGATCACCGGTCCGGCGGTCGCGCCGATGCTGGTCGACATCTGGCTGGCCAACGATTTCCAGGGTGGCCGCTCCGCGCCCAAGGTGGCCAAGATCGATCAGTTGGATGAGAAGTATCATAAAGACACAACCAACCCTCAAGCTGCCGGATAATCTTGATATCGAGTCTAGCAGCAAGTATAATCTTCAACCATCACCCAATCGGTGATCTCAATTGACTGAACCGCGGTTGGACGACGAGCTTTATCACCAGACAAGGGTTGCAATCAAGACAGTCCGCAACCATTTGCGCTGGAGACCTGGCAAGGCACAAACACATCTGGCCAGGCGACGAGAATACGGCCACATTCCGACGACGGCTACATTGTCGAGCTATGAGACGGTCATAAGCTCAATCGTATGGAACGGCAGCGCAAATGTCTATCTCTATCGTTGGAAGGAAACAGCCACTTACATCGCGGTCGTCGGTGTATTCGAAGACAAAGAATGGTTGGTTATGTTTGGGCTAGATGGGATCATGGAAACAGCATTCCCACCTACTGATCCAAAGAAATACCTTTCGGATACTCGTTTTGTCTTCCTAGGCACGTTGCAGGAGATAATAAGATGAACGCATCACTTGAGTCTTACCTTGTGGCGGTTAGACACCCAAATGTAAGTCCTTTCGAGCATTTGGAAATGCTCATGATCCGTGACTCCCTGGCGGAACAGGAGCATTCGTTGAATAAAAGGGAACGAGCATGCATGGCCGATGCAGACCGACGTTTACTCAAAAACGCGGTGACCATCCATGCTGAGTTGACTCGTATTACATCGCTCGAAGAGGAGCGACGTCAACGCAGTCCCTCGTCCGATCACTGGTGGTGGTATCTAGACGTGCTCAGTGCTTTACCCGACATAGACGGAACATCTACGCTTTTAGAGATGGCCTGACGCATCGTCCAAGCTTGCTCCGTTCAGTCAAGCCAGACCTAGGTGGTATATGATCCGAACAACCCATATTCTCTCTACGAAGAAGACAGAAGTTATCGATGTCACCCCGCAGGTCGCCGAGTTAACTCAGGGCGTGGAAAGCGGACTTGCCTTCCTCTACATCCCCCACACGACCGCCGCGCTGATCCTCTGCGAAGATGACGAAGACCTGCGCGCCGACCTGGTGCGCGTGGCCGAGCGCTGGCTGGCCGATCTGCACCCCTTCGCCCACATCCGCAAGAACAACCCCAACACCGAGGCCCACGTGCTCAGCGCGTTCGGCGGCAATGGCATCACCATCGCTATCGAGAACGGCAAGCTGGACCTGGGGACCTATCAAAACGTGCTGCTGCTGGAGATGGACGGGCCAAAGCAGCGGGAGCTACGCTGCAAGGTGCTCGCGGGCTAAGGGGAGAGGCGCGGGTGCGCAGATGTTTCATGGATCGGAGCGACCGCTGATAGCAATCTGAGGGTAGACGTT
>JAAUPU010000639.1 GCA_012032975.1 Caldilineaceae bacterium
CCCAGCGCGTCGCGACCGTCTCGCTGGCGCAGGTGGGGATGCGCGTCGCCGCCTTGAATTGGCTGAGCGCATCCAGGTTGTCCATGCGCACCGGGTCTTCGAACCACATCGGCTCGAATTCCTCCAGCGCCCGTGCAATCCGCATGGCCGAGGGCAGATTCCACAGGCTGTGCATCTCGACCATGATCTCCATTTTGCGCCCAACCGCGTCGCGAATCTTGCGGAATGGCTCCAGCCCCTTGTCCAAGTCTTCCAGGCTGATGGTTTGGCCGTTGGTCTTGGTCACGAACTGGTCGAAGGGCCAGATTTTCATGGCGCGGAAGCCTTCGCTGTAGAGGCTGAGCGCCAACTCGTCGGCCCGATAGAGGAAGGCCTCCAGGTCTTCGTAGGCGCCTTCGGTCGAGGGGTTGAAAGTGGCCGGCCGCGACGCGCTTGGTGGTGGCCGGTCCATAACGATAGCCGGCGCAGGTGTTGTAGACCTGGATGCGCTCGCGCACCTTGCCGCCCAGCAGTTGGTAGATTGGCAATCCGGTCGCCTGGCCGAAGATGTCCCAGAGCGCGATGTCGATGGCCGACAGCCCGCGCAGTTCCACGCTCCGGGTCAGCACGGCCCGTCCCAACGCGAAAGATCTCCTTCCAGTGGCGTTCGATCTCCAGCGGGTCTTTGCCCAGGAGATAGGGCGCAACCTGGCTGTGGATAAAGGTGGCCACCGCGTCGGGGCCAAACATGGTCTCGCCCAGCCCGACGATGCCCTCGTCGGTGTGGACATGGACAAAGAGCAGAGACGGAAACTCGGCGATCTGAATCGTGTCGACACGTGTGATCTTCATGCGCTTCTCCCTCTTCCTATTGGTTCATATCGAGTACGGCCAATCCAAAACTAAAAGAATCCACGAAGCTCACGAAGGAGCACCAAGATTTGACCTGGTTCTTCGTGCAGCTTTGTGCAACTTCGTGGATAGTTGGCTACACCGCGATCTCGGCCCGGATCACCCGGGTGCCGGGGATCTGTTCCAGTTCAAAACCGAGCTTGACGCAGATGCGCTTCATGCCCGTGTTCTCCGGCATGATCTCGGCCATGACGCGCTCGATGCCCTCCTTGCGGGCGATCTCCAGCAGACGGGTCAGCAGCTCTGTGCCCATGCCCGTGCCCTGGAAATCGTCGCGCACCTGCACGCCAAACTCGGCGTGGTTGTTGCCCAACAGCCGCGAGATCTGTCCAAACGCGATGATCTCCGGGCGTCCACTCTTGGGGTCGGCGCGCTCGGCAACCAACGAAATCTCGCGGTCGTAGTCGATGAAACACATCTGCGCCAACTGCTCGTGGGCGATCAGCTGCGAGACGGAGACGGCATGAAAGTAGCGCAGATAGATGTCATGGGGCGACAGCGTCCGCGTGAATGCCACCATCATCGGTTCATCCTCGGGTTTGACAGGGCGGATGGTCACTTCTTCGCCGTCGTGGGTTTCCATGTGCGCGTATATTGGCTCGGATAGGGGCGAATAGCAGGCGTGGGCAACTCATCGTCGGGCAACGCCGGGTCATGCAACACAATGCGCGCATCCAGCGCGATGATGCGATCTGGTGACACAAAGAGCGGGTTGATGTCGATCTCTTTGATGCGCGGCTGCTCCACCACCAATTGGCTGAAGCGCACCAGCAGCCGCTCCAGCGCTTCGATATCGACGGGGCCGCGACCGCGCACACCCTGCAATGCCTTGAAGATGCGCGTCTGTTCCATCATACGCCGGGCCAATGTCGTATTCAACGGAGGCAGCGCCAAGGCCCGATCGGCCACGATTTCTACCAGCGTGCCACCCGTGCCAAAGAGCAGCACAGGTCCAAACTGAGCATCCTGGCTGCTACCGATGATGAGTTCAATGCCCTCCAGTTTTTCCATAGGTTGCACGGTGACACCATGAAAATGCTCTTCGCCGGCGTGGCTGCACACTGCCTCGCGGATGGTTTCGTAGGCCGCGGTCACGGCCCTTTCGTTTTCCAGATTAAGATGCACGCCGTTGACGTCTGACTTGTGGGTGATGCTTTCTGAGTTGAGCTTTAGCACCACAGGGAAGCCGATCTGTCTGGCAAGATCGACAGCGTCCTCTGCACTGCGGGCGAGATGCGTGGGCACCGTTGCGATGCCATATGCGGCGAAGATCTGTTTCGATTCGAACTCGGTCAGCAGGACGCGGCCTTTGCGCCGAATGGCATCGATCAGTTCGGTCGCCTGCTGTTGATGGATTGCCTCTTGAGGGCTGGCCACCGGCAGCGATGGTGTCTCGTAAATGGTGCGCAGATTGTAGGCGTAGCGCCACATATAGTTGAAGATGCGCACGGCCATATCTGGATAGTCAAAGGTCGGAATGTTGGCGCGATTGAGCACATCCTGGCCGGCGGCCACATCCGCGCCGCCCATCCAGCTTGCCAGCACCGGCTTGCGTGGATTCTCGCCCAGCGCAAGGCGCACCTGTTCTGCGGTCTGGGTGGGTGAGGTCATGTCCTGGGGCGTGAGGATGACCAGCAGGCCATCGCTGTTGGCGTCGCCCGCCGCAATCTCTATGGACTTCATATAGCGCTCGGGGTCGGCGTCTCCCAGGATGTCGATGGGGTTGCCGTGGCTCCAATGCCGCGGGAGCAGATCATCCAGTTGGGTCATGCTCTCATCGGCAAGCTCGGCCAGTTGGCCACCGCCCAGGATCAGCGTGTCGGTTGCCAACACGCCCGGACCGCCAGCATTGGTGAGGATCGTCAGCCGCGGGCCACGCGGACGCGGCGTCTTGGAGAGCACTTCGGCCATGGCAAAGAGATGGGCGATATTCTCCACGCGCAGCACACCGGAGCGGCGGAACGCAGCCGCCATCTTGATGGCGTGAGTTGGTCCCCGAAGACCGGACATCAGCCAATGAACAGCCCGAACTCGATGGGATATCATGACGGCGCGAAGCTGGTTGAAGCTTCGTCCCTCGAAACACCGAAACTCAATTCGCGGAGATCGGGATCGTGGCCGATGAAGGACGAATCGATGGCATGGATTGAAGCCAGGCAGTCCATGGTCTGCCGTGCCCGCAGCAGCGGACTGCTCCTGAAGCAGGCGATGGTTGCGAGAGCCACGAGTTCGGGCAGGGCCATCGCCACAAGCTGCGCTTGCCTGTACCCCGTGGCGTTCAGCGCGATGTCGGTATGACCCTGGATGCGCTTGTCGCGGTTCCAGTCCGTCTCTCCGTGGCGGACGAGCGTGGCTTCCACCGTTCGTTCGCTTTCGGCTCCCGGCCAGGCGATATCGTCGACGATCTCCTTGTGGAGATCGAGTTGCGCCTGAGAATCATGATCCCAGAAGAACGTGTAGGCGCTGGC
>JAAUPU010000640.1 GCA_012032975.1 Caldilineaceae bacterium
CCCGGAAACACCCCGGAAACCTTCGCCCTGCGGCGCCACCCCCCTCACCCAACCCTCTCCCCCGCGAAGCGCGGGGGAAGGCTTTTCCGTCACGCCGGCTCCCACACTTCCATGCCGAGCGGCTTGGCGCGGAAATTGTTCACCGGGTTGTTCTCGTTGGGGCAGGCCGAGACGGCGGCGATGATGTTCATTTCCGCGCGGAGATCGATGTAGTCGCCGGCCTTGGTCTCGGGCGTCTTGATGGCGAAGCCGCCATCGGGCTTGAACTCGACGTTCATGAAGAGATTGAACACGTCGCCGATGTCGTCGCCGGCGATGCCGAACGGGGCGAGCGGGTACAGATCGACTTCGCCTACAGTGATTTCAATCAACCGGTGGAGATCACCGCACCCGCGAGCGACGCCGTTCAGAGCTTCCCCGACGCCGACGCCGCTTTCGGCCAGCGACATCTCCGCTCTCTTCGGCTTCGACTTCCCGGTGCCCGATGGATCCACCATCACCATCTATGGCGCAACCGCCAACATCGTTGCTCCGCTCAGCGTGCCGGAGGGTCAGGCGCTATTGGTCGAGACGCTGACCGTCAACGGCTTCACCCAGAAAGGGGAGCCGGAAGAACGAGCCGCCAACGAATTTTTCTATACTTTTGAGAAAAATGGAGTCACCTTCACAGCCAATGTCTTCTCGGTGGTCGAGGGCATGACGACCATTCAATTGGGCGCGGTGAAATAGCGATAACATTGACGAAAGCCGATGGATGGGCCAGAACCACGGGTGCGCGCCCGGGCATTTGAACGCGGTCGAAGCGTGCTGAACCATTTCGTCAATTGAGTCGTTCTAGACTAGGATGATGACAGACTGCCACTCGTCTGGTCAGTATTGCACCATCGATCCATTGACAATCCGAATTCAACAAACAGAACGAGGCGAACTACATGAAAAGTCAGATCTTCAGCAGACGAAATCGAACCCATTTGGGCAAGCCATTCGCACTGGCAGCGGTCTTGCTGCTCGCGTTGCTGGTGGCGGCGTGCGGTTCGTCATCGACGCCTGAGCCAACTGCGCCCCCCCCGGCCACCGAAGCGCCGGCGGCCACCGAGGCACCGGCGGCCACCGAGGCACCGGCGGCAACGGAAGCGCCCACAGAACCCGAACCTACCGAGGCTGCGCCCGAGGAGAGCGAGGCAAGCGAAGAAGCGCCTGCCGAGAGCGACGATGCCGCGATGGCGGAGGGCAATCTGACCCTGGATCAACTTGCCAACGCGACCTATAGCGGCATTTACACCGAATCGGTGACGCTGACCGATGGGGTCTACGAGGGTGAACCCTTTGTAGAGGGCGGCGCGTCTCGACCCACGGTGATGCTGATCCCGGACAGCGTGGTCTACGGCGACCTGAACGGCGACGGCATAACCGATGCAGCCGTTTTGCTCGTTGAAAATTCGGGAGGTAGTGGCGTCTTCACCTACGTCGGTGCGCAGATCAACCAGGACGGCCAGCCGGTCGATGGTGGTACGGTCTGGTTGGGCGACCGGGTGCAGATCATGTCTGGTGCCATCGCCGACCAGGCGGTCAATATCGAAATGGTGACCCAGGGACCGGACGACCCGCAGTGCTGCGCGACCCTGATTGTGAGCAATAGCTATGCGCTTCAGGACGGTCTGCTTGCTGAAGCCGGCAGCGAAGAGGTGGGCAACGTCTCCCTCGACAACTTGATGGGCACAAGCTGGGTGCTCGAATCTCTGGCCGCGGATCAACCCGTCCTGGAAGATGCGCCCATTACCGCAGATTTCGCCGACGACCAGGTCAGCGGTTCCGCAGGCTGCAACAACTACAATGCCGGCGTCAGCAGCGACGGCGGACAGAGCATCAAGTTTGGCGCGGCCAGCAGCACGCTGATGGCTTGCGAGGAGGCAGTCTCAAATCAGGAGTTCGCCTACCTCACGGCGTTGGAACAGGCGACGCAGTGGAGCTATCAGGTTGGCAAACTGGCGATCCTCTACATCGACGCCGACAACAATGCAAACACGCTGCTCTTTCACCCGACCTCTGCCATGGAAGGCGCGGAGGCCGCGGCAGCCGGTGACGATATGGCGCCAGCAACGACCATCGAAGCCACCTTTGTCTGCCCCGATGGCACCAGCATCGACACGGTTTTCGACAACGAGGCGGACACCGTCACCGTCACATTGCCCGACGGAACTGTCACCCTGCCGCGGGTCGAGTCCGCTTCTGGCGCCCGCTAGAGCGACGGGACGGACGACCTTTTGGAACAGCGGCAACGAAGCGATGGTCCAGGTCAACGACGTGACCGTCTATGAGGATGCGTCGAGAGCGAGTAACACGCGCGCGGACGGCGCTCGATTCGTGTAGATAAGAAGCCCGGCCAGCACGATTGGCCGGGCTTCTCGCGTGAGACGCGATAGAAACCTGCTTTTCAAATCTCACATCTTGCTTGCGAGAAATTCACATCAAATGCGATGGCGACGTGCGATTGAGCACAGTATACTGAAAGGCTGCTTGTCACATTGAGCCGAGGTCCACCTGGCGGCATGTCTCATTCGTGGCAAGTCTGTTCGTAACGAGTGGACAAGACGATTTTGAGAAGTATCAAGAACCTTCGAGGAGAAAACCTTCGCATGAAACATCGAATCCCAATTCTGCTGTTGTTATCCGCGCTGATCTGGTTGTTGGCTGCGTGCGGTCAATCTTCGACACCAGAACCAGAGGCGACGGCAACACCGCTGCCGGTGGTCGATGTCGCCACACCGGCGACCGACCCATCGGTCACAGAGATCACCGACGCGTGGGAGCGCATCCAATTGACCGGCAAGATGGTCGTCGGCACATCAGCCGACTACCCGCCATTTGAATCCTACAACGAGCGCTATGAGATCACCGGTTTTGACCCGGCGCTGATCGAGATCATCGGTCGCAATCTGGGCGTCGAGGTCGAGCTCAAGGACATTGCGTTTGATGGCCTGGGCGCGGCCCTGCAGGTCGGCCAGGTCGACGCGGCCATCGCGGCGATCTCGGTCACCGACGAGCGCGACCAATACGTGGATTTTAGCAACGTCTATTATGTGAGCGAGGATGCTATTCTGGCCGCGGACGGCGCAACCCTGCTGCCCATCGCCGCGCTGCGCGACCTGGCCAGCACGCGGATCGGCGTCCAGCGCGGCTCGGTCTACGAAGATCTGCTTGAGGACAACTTGGTCGCTACCGGGTTGATGCCTTCCACGAACCTGTTCACCTATGGCGATATCAGCCGGGCAGTGGCAGATCTGCGCGCGGGCCTGATCGATGCGGTGATGCTCGACAAACCGGGTCGCCGAGGAATTCCAGCAGGAGGGTGGC
>JAAUPU010000641.1 GCA_012032975.1 Caldilineaceae bacterium
GGTGCTCATCAGGTGTGGGCCGTGCAAGAATAGGTAGACGACGCGCCTGGGCAGCCTGAAACCGATGACCCTGACTGACTTGCTCTCGCGCCTGAATACGGCATGGACGCTGCCGGTTCATGCCGATCGCTTGGTCATTTGACCTTCATGCGATCATCCCTCTCGTTCAATCCCTCCCTATTCTGCCCTCTCCGCGTATCGTGATAAACTCTGCTGCGTATTCGTTTCAGGGGATCGGGTCGCCGGATGACCGGCGCCCAATCGCGCTGGTCGAGGTCTCTACTACGCAACACAGGAGAGTGTCATGAAGTTAGCCCTGCGCAGCAAACGCGCTGCGTCCATTCTGAGTGCGGTCGTTTTCGCATTCCTCATTGCCACCACAATTCGCACGGCCCATGTCGCGCCGGCCCATGCCGAAGCCGCGCAGGCTGAAAGCGAACCAGGCGCGGCCAAGAATCACAAAGTTTATCTGCCGCTGCTGGCCGATGACCACAACCCGCTGCTGGCCACGCGCATTGGCTTTGGCGCCGGCGTCAATCTCAACCAGCTCCCCGACGCAAGAACGCTCAACTCGGATGGTATGTCAACTGGAACGTCACTAGTCATCCAATCCGACCGGGCGGAATTGAATATGTGCAGATGGTGCGCGTCCACCAACTCCGCACCTGCGGCAGTCGCGTGAGCGAAGATTTCGAGAGCTGTCCCTATGTGGAACCCTACGCCTACGAGTTGGGCTACGGCGGCGGCCTCACCAGGAGTACAGTCGAGTATATCGCCGGCCGCAATCCTGGTTCGACCTGGCTCTTTGGCAACGAATGCGACCGCCGCGACTGGGACGGCGGTGGTCAGGATGAGATTCTGCCAGAGGTCTATATCGACGCCTATCATCAACTGCATGGCTGGGTCAAAGGCGCCGACCCGACGGCAAAGACGGCCATCTGCGGTGTGATCCAGGCGACCCCGCTGCGGCTCCAGTATCTGACCAAAATCTGGGATCTGTACAAGGCGAAGTATGGGGAGATGCCGGTGGACGTCTGGAACGTCCACAATTTCATCATGCAGGAGAAAGGTGATTCGTGGGTGCGCGCATCCGCCTGGGATCGATGTCGCCAATGGCGCGTATGTCAACCAGCACCATCTGCACATCGACATGGGTGTCTTCAACAGCCAGATCCGCGCCTTTCGGCAGTGGATGAAGGAGCGCGGTCAACAGGACAAGCCGCTGATCGTGACCGAGTATGGGGTGTTGTACGACATCTTCTCGGAAGATCAGGTGCACAACTTCATGCTCGACACTTTTGATTACTTTGCAACGGAGAAGGATTGCAACCTGAGCAGCGTCGACGGCTGCCGGCTTGTGCAACGCTGGGCATGGTTCAGCCTGGAGGATATTGGCTGGAACTTCAGCCCACATGGCGCGCTGTTCGACAAAGACTCCAAGAGGATTCTACCGGCTGGCGAGAAATACCGCAGCTATGTCCTGGACAATCTGGAGGTCCTCAACAACTATCACCCGTAGAAATACGGACGAAACCCGACCGGGATAATCCAACGCGTTGCACGTCGACGTGGCCAAGGGGCGCGTTTTCGATCCAGCCAATGCCGGGGCTATTTGGAAGCTGCGTCCAGGGAGGCAAAGCTCCACTGCGCCAGCGGCGTAAATTGATCGGGCGCTACGGCTAGCCCAACCCCGAACGGCGCCTCCACCACACTCCCCAGTTGAATCATGCCATCCTCAATCGCCAACGTCTCCAACGCGCCGATCCCGTGGTAGAGATCGCCGTGGTGGGCATCATCGCGCTGCGCAGAGGCTCCGGCAACATGCTCATTCCGGCAAAATAGTGGTGGCCGTTGCGCTCGGCATGGGTGATGCCCAGCGTGGCGATCACCGCCAGATCTTGCAAGAGCGCGACCGGGCCGATGTTGGTGAGATCTTCGGCGCTCATCAGATATCGCTGCCTGGGGTTCTGAGAGTGCAAGTGTGTCAGCAAACAGGCGTTGGCGATCCCCTTGAAGATGCCCTTGCAGTTCTTGTGGCTGGCGCCAACATAGCCGCGCGCCAGCGCATCCGGCAAGCTGCGCAGCTCTCCATCCGACTCATCCACGATGATCGGTGGCCTGTCCGACCAGGCGCGCAGGGCAATGCCAACCTGGTCGCTCAACGCCAGCGAACGGGGAAAAGGCTGCTCGACAAAGAGCAGATTGCCCATGAAAGGGGCCAACTCTTTCTCTCCGGCCAACGCCCGCCAGAAGGCGAGGAAGGGCGCCACATTCTGATACTGCTCGTTGCCATCCAATGTGAACGCATAGGCCGGACCCACCCGATCCGCCAGCACCGAGGCAATTCGCCGCAAGCGCACAAAGTCCTGTTCGGGTTCGCCACCCAGCTTGATCTTGAAGTGGGTCAACCCATAGGTGTCGATGTTGGCGGCCAACGACTGGGGCAGACCATCCTCAACCCGGTCCGCGGTCGCAATCTCCTCATCGGTCAGCGGGTCGCTGAGTCCGACGGTGTGGCGAACCTGCAAGCGGCTCAGCGGCGCCGCAGGCAGAAGATCTGCCGGCCTCTGGCCTTCGAGTTCGGGATGGATTGCACCCAGGTCGATCCCCAGCATGTTGGACCGCACTACCGTGGCAAAGGATGTTGCGTTCGCCCGACAAAAGGCGTCGATCAGCGCGCGCTCGACCAGGCTGACGCCGAATCCCCAGAGCAGTGGGGGGTGGCCATGCGGCTTTGCCCAAGCGGAGTGGGCGGCATAAAAGCGCCTGCCACCAGGCAAAAACAGTTGGCTGCGCAGCGCTGCTGGCGGCCAAATCACAGGCTGCCTGGATCACGGCCAACATCTCAATCGTGTCCGACTCGATGGTTGTATCTGGGTTCTTGGTGAACCATTTTGGCGCCAGGTTGTCGGCCGCGAGACCGGTCGCACGCTGGCCGTCGAAGTCAGCTTCCAGGCTGAGAAAGAGATGGGGCACGGCGGTCAACGTCGTGATCCCATATTTGAAGGGCATCCGCGTGTGGATGTTCAACAGGTGCAGCTGCGTGCTCAAGACGCGAATCATCAACTTCCCTGCCATCGTTCGGCCAGTATCTCGATCTCATCCTGGTCCAACGCACCGTCGCAGAATAGGATCCGATAGCGCATCGCGAGCGTTTCGTCTGCCGCCAGGTCGTATTCCTCGCCAAACATGAAGGCGAAGCTGACACATGCAAAGGGCTGAATGCGCATAAACCATTGGTTGGGGAAACGCAGGTTGGACGGATGGTCCAGGAAGAGCAATGTCGAACGAGCGCCCGTTCCGTCGTGACGACCGAATAGGCAACCAGCTGCACGCTCCCCCATGATTGCAT
>JAAUPU010000642.1 GCA_012032975.1 Caldilineaceae bacterium
AACGCAAGACCCAGTTTGCAGGGTCCCTGTCCGGCGGGCAGCAGCAGATGCTTGCGATCGGCCGTGGCATGGCCAGCGCGCCCAAGCTGCCGGCATCCTGCGCGAAAAAGAGATCTGCCGGCGAGTTCGCGCCTTCCTCGAGAATCGTCGCGGCCATTTCGGCAGTCCCGCCATATCGGACCTCGACGGCAATCCCCGTGTCGGCAGTGAACTGTTCGATCAGGGGGGCAACCAGGTTTTCGTTGCGACCGGAATAGATCACGATGGATTCGCCCGTCGCGGCCGGTGCTGTGGTTTCGCCGGCGGCCGGCACAACATCCGTCGCCGCCGGAGCCAAGCAGCCGCCCAATATGGCGATGCTCAAGATCAGCCCCCACATGAGGACCAGCATGTTTTTGCTTTGAATGAAAACCGCCACGATCTTTACTACTCCTTGCATTTCAAAATCTCCTAAATAAGGCCAGCGCTGCATTTGGCAGGGTTGCTGGCCAGTGTGGACAGGCTCAACGATGGGCATCGGCTATGGGACTTGGAACGCGACCGACCAGGGTACGGTATCACAGCCAGATGTGGATTTCAATGGATGAAATGTGCAAGAATGGAGGTTTCGCGCTGCGGCGGCCCCAAAGCCAAAGACCAACGACGGTTGACCCCAGTTTTAGCCGTGGTTAAAATTTCGCTCGGACCAACGAGTAAATCCAGGCCAGATTCTGGTTATATCCTGCCTCACACGAAGGTGGCGATTTCGTCGAGTGGTTTCTTCTGGATGAGGGGAACCGTTGCATCGTCAGCTGGATAGCCAACGACCAGCAGTAAATAGGGTCGCTCGGGCGCGGGGCGGTTCAGGATTTCATTGAGAAAGTTCATCGGGCTGGGGGTATGTGTTAGGGTGGCCAGTCCGGCATGGTGTAGCGCAGCAATTAGGAAGCCCGTAGCAATCCCAACCGATTCCGCGACATAGTAGTGCTTCACACGTTGACCATCAGGAAGCTGGCCATAGGACTGGGCAAAAATCGCAATCAGGTAGGGTGCGTTCTCGAGAAATGGTTTGCTGGCGTCTGTACCCAATGGCGCCAGGGCGTCCAGCCACTGTTGCGGAGCCCGACTCGTATAGAACTCCTGCTCTTCCGCTTCGGCTGCGATGCGGATTTGCCGCTTGACTTCGGGGTTCGAGACCACGACAAAGTGCCAGGGTTGCAGGTTGGCCCCGTTGGGCGCGGATCCGGCTGCCAGCAGACATTGCTCAATGACCTGCCGCGGTACGTCTCGCGTCGAAAAATCGCGCACACTGCGTCGCCGGCGGATTTCTCTGCAAAACTCATCCGCGCGACGTTGCATTTCTTCGACCGGGTATTCGCGATAGCCAGCCAATGGTATGAATGTGGCGTCGGACATGATGACCTGACCTTCCGGAGTGGTGAAAATGGGGCGCTCGGCTACTCTTCGACCACGATGGCGCGAACAGGTGAACCATCGCACCCGTCGATTCTCAGAGGCAGTACAATAAACTCGACGCGCGACTGGCGAACATCGCGCAGATTTGTCAAGCCTTCGACGATCACGACGCCGCCGCGCAGCAGGATCTGGTGTACTTCGGTCAACTCAGCCTTGTTTTCAGGTCGCAACGAGGCAACCGAAGGCGTTTCCAACCCGAGCAGTCCTATCTTCTTTTCAACAAGCCAGGTTGCCAACCGCGCAGACACCCGCGGCATATGGCTGCGATAGTCGGGCAGATGAACATGCATGCTCCAGTCCGTTCGCAACAGCAGGCGCGTCCCCTGGCCAATTTCTGCGCCGTGCGAACCGAGATCCTCTGGAGTGATGAGCGCGTTCGGAGCTACATGGGAAAGGTCGATGATCAGCGCCTCGCCGATACAACGTTCCAGTTCGATTTGGTCGATGGTGGCGCCGCCATCGATAAAATGCAGCGGCGCATCCATATGGGTTGCCGCATGGCTATAGAGCCGGAGGTTGGTTGTGTTGTACCCTTCATTGGAGATCGTTGTGGCAGGTTCGAAACCAACGCCGCGCATACCATTGACCAACAGAAGACTTACATCGACGATACGTTTGCTCATCAACAGACCCCAATTCTGATAGTCCTTCGGATTCGAATGTAGAACGCTTTCACTGAACCTCATCTTGCGAATCGTGGCGCTCCCAAACACGGCCATGTATATGGTAGAATGGGATGAGTAGAAGCCTCAGATCGTTGGCACCCACATGGGTTAAGGTGACTTAGAATGAAAGATCTGTCTGTACTCCAAGCCAAGCGATACGGTTCTTACAACTGTCTTGCATCCAACAGCTTGCTAGACGCTGCGAGGCATATGGTCACGCGTAACATCAGTGCGCTCGTTGTCGTGGATGATGCAGGCTATCTGCAAGGCATCATCACGCGAACTGACTTGGTCCGTGCATGCTATCGGACCAAGGAGTGGGCGACTGAAACTGTCGGTGAACACATGGTGCGTGACGTGGTGACCGTTGGTCCTGATTCGCCGTTGAGCGCTGTGATGGAACTGCTCATCGATAAACACATCCATCGTGTGGTTGCTGTGCGTGAAGAGAACGGAAAGATGCGCCCGGTCGCCGTCCTCTCCGCAGCCGATATCGTTTATCACATGGTGACCGAGTTGGAATAACCCACATCCTATAGGTTCGACTCAAACCACCACACGATTCGTCTACGGTTTGAGATGAAGAGGTCGCCGCCTGCGTGGTCTAAACCAAGAGCGCTCGCGGTTTGTGGATTGTCTTCTACGGTTGAATCGAGACTCACTAAATCCATTATAGCATGTTCACGTCTCGGTCTCCTGCATGAGCGGGTTTGTGCAACCTAGCGCAGTGACTTCGCGCGCTATGGCGGATGAAGAATGACGCGAACTGATGTACAGTACCCTTGCCAACCCATGCTCGATCTGCCAATCATCATCGATTCACGGCGGATTGGGCAGGTGAGTTTGGTCAGCATTTCGGTTGGCGGAGAAGCACCGGTTGAGTTCGATCCATGCCACGGCTTACCCAGGCGCATGTTGCGGTCTGGATATGCATCACGACAAAGGAGTTCGACGATGCACGATTACGGTACAAGCACAAGAGGCAGACGAGTGGCGCGACGCCCGCTCGTATTGTTGAGCCAGACTCTCATCCTGGCCGCGCTCTTGATGCTGATTCATGTGGCAGCACCGCAAGTCGCGTTTGCCCAAGGCCCGCAAAACGCTTTGCGACTGACGCCTGAATTTCTCAATGATGAAGACACGGAAGATGATACAGAGGCTCTGGGCGTTGCCCAAGCAATGACTCCCAAGAAGATAATCATTGACACCGATCCCGGTGTGGATGACAT
>JAAUPU010000643.1 GCA_012032975.1 Caldilineaceae bacterium
GTCAATTGTGATGATGGATGACGGACGACGGACGACGGACTACCGATGACGGACGACAGACGACGGACCACCGACGATAGTCATTCTCCCCATCACCTTGTCACCCTTGTCACCTTGTCTCCCCTTCACCCCTTCACCCGCTCCCCTCCGCCCGCTCCACCAGCGCCCGCGCGGCGCGATTGTGGCGCTCGACCAGAACGGGTACGTCAATGTGGCGCGGCTCACCATCCTCGACCAGGATGCGGCCATTGACAATGGCAAAATCGACCGGCTGCGGCTGACAGAAAACGAGCGCGGCAACGGGATCGTGGACGGCTGCGCCGGCATACGCCAGTGCGTTGAGGTCAAAGCCGATGATGTCGGCGGCCATGCCTGGGGCCAACACGCCAATGTCATCGCGGCCGAGGACAGAGGCCCCGCCCACGGTGGCGATTTCCAGCGCCTGACGCGCCGATAGCGCCGCCGGATCGCCCAGGACGCGTTGGAGCAGGAGGGCCTGGCGTGCTTCGGCCAAGAGATGGCTGCCGTCGTTGCTAGCGCTGCCATCCACCCCCAGGCCCACGGGAACATTTGCGGCACACAAGGCGCGCAGTGGTGCGATTCCGCTGGCCAGACGCATGTTGCTGGTCGGGCAATGGGCGATGCCGGTGCGGGTGGCCGCAAAACGCGCGATTTCGTCGCCGTTGATGTGGACGCAGTGGGCGTGCCACACATCGTCTCCGAACCAGCCGAGACCATCGACATAGGCCGCGGGTTTGGCGCCAAATTGTTGCAGGCAGAAGCTCTCTTCGTCACGGGTCTCTGCCAGATGGGGTGTGTAGATGCACGTCAGCAGCCGGTCCAAAGCTGCGGGCCAGAAGTGCGCTTTCAGCCATCAGCACGGGCGACACGCTAAAAGGGCTGCACGGCGCCAGCACCACCCGCTGCATGGCAAAACGCTGGCTGTCGTGAAACGTTTCGACCACCCGCCGGCTGTCGCGCAAGATCGCCTGCTCCGGACTCGACCGCGCGGTCCGGGGGCAATCCGCCCTGGCTTTCGCCCAGGCTCATGCTGCCGCGCGCGCCGTGGAAGCGCACGCCCATCTCCGCGGCGGCCTCGAACTGGTCATCCAGCCGGGCGCCGTTTGGCCAGAGGTAGTGGTGGTCGCTGCTGGTCGTGCAGCCGCTGAGCAGCAGCTCGGCCAGGGCCAGGCGCGTGCTGAGCTGGACATCCTCCGGGCGCAACTCGACCCAAATCGGATAGAGCGTCTTGAGCCAGTCAAAGAGGATGGCGTCTTGCGCGGCGGGGATGACACGCGTCAGCGTCTGGAAGAAATGGTGGTGGGTGTTGACAAAGCCGGGCAAGACAATCTTGCCTCGCCCGCTGATGATCTGCGTCGCGCGTGTCGCCCACTCGGGGGCAGATCGGACGTCGCACCGACCCAACGAATGACGTTGCCATCCGCGACCAACGCGCCGTCGCGAATTTCGCGCCGGCTCTCATCCATCGTAACCAGCAGATCGATGTGGTGGATTAGAAGGAGAGGCATGGGCCGTCAGACATTCAGCGGCAGGATGGCGGGCATCAAATCATCTTCGCCAAGCATGGCCCGCAGTTCCTCCGGTATCAGCGGACGCCCCTTGCCTGCAATCGCGGTGAGCGCAGCCTCGAGCACGTTGGTGCCAAAGGTGCGCCCTTCCAGCCGAGGGGTCGCGGTGCAGACATAGGCCACACCGCGGTCGGCCAGCAGCTGGATGTCCTGCTCGGTGGTGGTGTTGGTGACGATGATCTTGCCGTCGAGACGTCGGGCATGTGCTGTTTGATATAGTGAAAATCGTCGGCAATCACGGTCGCCCAGTTGTACCATTTCTCGAACCTGGGCTTGATCTCATCCTGTCCCTCGCCGGTGGGGTAAAGCCATTCGAAAGGCAGGCGACGCATGATGGGCATCAGCAGCCGAGCCATGATGCGCAACGTCTTGAGGCTGCGCATGGGGATGGGCACCCCTAATCCAAAGCCGAGATCGCCGTAGATCGCCTCATAGCCTGCCTGCTCAAAGCTCTCGGCCAGGTCATAGCGGGCCACGCCGGCGCAGACGAAGACGCGCCTGGGCTGGATGTCCATGGGCAGCAGATCGTGAAGGCGCTGCACCATATTGCGCTCCAGCACGCGTCGCACCACGCCCCCATCCACGGTGGGCGTACGCAAACCCTCGACCAGTTTTTGGATTGAATTTAGCGGGTAATATTGATCGGCAACCTGGACGCCGAGGTCAGCGCCGCCGACGCCAAAGGCATCGGCCTGGTCATCCAGATCGAGGAAGAGTTGGCGAGCGCGTGCCTGGTCACCGTCCGCCCCAATACGTTCGAGCACGATGGGATGGCCAAGAAGGTTGGTCTCGACCCGTTGATCACGACCACTTCCTCCCAAGCTGACGGAAACGGCATATTTCATGACTTTCTAGCTCTCTGAGTTTGATGAGGTTGCATGCTGGGGACCAACAAACCCGTCGAATCTGGACTACGACGATCGGCTCTGGCACGATGATCTAGCTCGTATTGAGACGGGGTGCGAGTGAAGTCCGTTCGTCAGTCGACCGTCGCGAAAGGGGAAGACAGACGGCCGAGTCAGCGGGTATGGCGAATTTAATCTCCTTCATCGTCGGGGAGTAATGCCGCTTCTTGGTCTACGAGCCTGATAAGCTCTTCCGCTCTCTTTGCACCAGGACGGGGTTATATTTTTTCTTCTTCATCAAATTCAGCAATATCTCTTTCCCACCGAGCGCTTGCCTCTGGCGGCACAGGCTGCCGCCACGGGTCGTTCTCTTCGGCGGTCGAGTCACGGCCAAGTCACGGCCAATGTCGCTGTCAATGTCATTGGCAATCAGCGACTGCACAGATTCGGACAGCGAGTTCGCGCACGCGTGCGAACTCGCGCTTTGACAAGCAGATCATGCGTGATGGCAACGTGGATCTGATCTATGACTTGATCGGTCACGGGAGTCCATTCCCCTCAGATCACGCCAACATGCTTGCCGGCGCGGATGAAGACGTCGAGTGCAAACTCAATATCTTCGGTGGTGTGGGCCGCGGTGACATTGGCGCGCAGCCGGGCAGCGTTTTCCGGTACGGCCGGCGGCAGCACCGGCAGGACGAAGACTCCATTGTCCTGGCAATATTTGGTCATGCGCATGGCGCGGTCTTCAGTGCCAACCATGATGGGCACGATCGGCGTGCAGGTGTTGCCCGTGTCAAAACCGGCGGCCTGCAAACCATGCAGAAATTGATCCACATTGCCACGCAGAACCCGATTCAGTTCAACGCCCTCATCTTCCAGCACATCAAAGCCTTCCAAAATTGCGGCGGCCA
>JAAUPU010000644.1 GCA_012032975.1 Caldilineaceae bacterium
GTGCTCAGATTGTCCAGCACGGACACGCTGTCGCCACGCGCCAGCAATGCGCGCGTCAGGTGCGAACCGATAAAGCCCGCCCCGCCTGTAATCAATACGTGCATAACGATTTCGTCCTTGGTTGGTTCACAGCCACCTCACGCGCTGCGATGAATTCTGGATGGAGTTCAGATGGACAATCTCAGATTTTTGCCACAAAACCGTGGCGAATCCCTGCCCCGAACCTTCACGGTCAATGTCCGCAAACATACTACGAATAGGCAACTTGTTCAACTCGGCGCACCGGAAAGAGAGCAGCAGACGAAGCACCCATCGACGCCCGCTCTTTTGACGCCCAAGCAGGCCACAGGTACAATGCTTCGACCATGACGGACCCATTCCACAGCATTGACTTGACCATTGAGCAGACCGATGAGGGCTGCTATGGCCGCATCCTGCGCTCCCCCGCCGGTCAAGCAAGCTCTCTGTTCCTGGTTCCCTTCTCGCCGCGCGAAATCGCAGACATGCCCAAGAAATTGAGCGAATCTGACGCAAGCCCAAACAGCCTGGCCCGCCATGTTGGGCAGACGCTCTTTCGTGCATTCTTCCAGGGCGACCTGTTGAACTGTTATCAGGAAAGCCGTCAGATCGCAGCCGAGGCACAGTCGCTCCTGCGCATCCGGCTGCACATGCATCGCTTGCCAGCCTTCGACTCGCTGCCATGGGAAACGCTGTACGACCCGACACGGGACGAGTTCTTGGCGCTGTCGTCTCACTCGCCACCGGTGCGCTATATCGACCAGATGCACCACATCCTTCCCTTGCACGTGCGACACCCCATGCGTATGTTGGTCGTCATCGCCAACCCGAATGGGTATCCGCGGTTCGACGCAGATCGCGAGTGGATCCGGCTCCTCGATTCACTGGACCATTTGGCGCTCGATGGCAAACTCATCCTAGAACGACTGTACAAACCCACCTTGCTCGACCTCCAGCGCAAGCTGCGCGAACAGGATTATGCGATCCTGCACATTATTGGGCATGGCGTCTTTGAGGACCAAATGTTGGACGCCCATATGGTCTTTGAAGATGAGGTCGGGCGCAGTCGCTTTGTGAGCGGCCAGCACCTGGGTGCGCTCATGCGCGACCATTACGGACTGCGGCTGGTCACCCTGGATGGCCGCGGCGTCCGCTATGCGCCGAAAAACCCACATGCAACTGTGGCCCAGGAGGTGGTGCGCCGGGGCATTCCTGCCGCTATCGTGCTGCCGCCAGAGTTGAGTACAGCAGCCAATCTTGCGTTTGCCCAGGGTTGCTACGCCGCGCTCGCTGACATCCAGCCGGTGGACCAGGCGGTCGTGGCCGGTCGATTGTTGATGTTGGAGGAGGAGCAGAGCGAAGCCTGGACGCTGCCACCGTCACGCTGCGTGTACCCGACGGTCACCTCTTCGACGACGGCAGGTTGGCCGCGGCCGAAACAGAGCGCAACCGCCCGCCCAGCCTGTCTCGAACCAGTAGCCTACTGATCCGCAGCGCAAGCCGCGAAACAATCGCCGGTTGGCGCAACGACTTCACCACACCTGAATTCACCAACCCCACCGAACCGGACAAAGGATCCCAGCCATGACACAAGCAAACATCGGACTGATCGGCCTCGCCGTGATGGGCCAAAACCTCGTGCTGAACATGGAACGCAATGGCTACACCGTCGCTGTCTACAACCGCACCACGGCCACTATGCAGGAGTTCGTGGCCGGCCACCCGGGCAAGAAACTGGTGGCGACCACCACGCTGGAGGACTTCGTCGCCAGCCTGGAACGACCGCGCAGACTCATGATTATGGTCCAGGCCGCCGAGCGGTCGATGCGGTCATCGAAGGGCTGATCCCACTGGCTCGACCCGGGCGACCTGATCATGGATGGGGGCAATAGCTACTATCGCGACACCGAGCGGCGCAGCAAGCTGGTAACCGATGCAGGGCTGAACTTCATGGGCGTCGGTGTGAGCGGCGGCGAAGAAGGCGCGCTCTGGGGCCCCAGCATCATGCCTGGCGGCCCACAGGAGACATGGCAATTGGTGCAGAGCATTCTGGAATCCATCGCGGCCAAGGCGCCCGAAGATGGCAAGCCATGCGTCGCCTATCTCGGTCCACGTGGGGCGGGCCACTATGTCAAAATGGTCCACAACGGCATCGAATACGGCGACATGCAGTTGATTGCAGAGGCGTATGACATCCTCCAGCGCAGCCTCGGCCTCAGCGCGGCGCACTTTGCCGACATCTTCGACGAGTGGAATCAGGGTGAGCTTGACAGCTTTCTGATCGAGATCACCGCCACCATCTTCCGCCGCATTGACCAGGAGACGGGGAAACCGTTGGTCGACCTGGTGCTGGACAAAGCCGCGCAGAAAGGCACCGGCAAATGGACCAGCCAGGATGCCTTTGACATCGGCGCGCCCATCCCGACCATCAACAGCGCGGTGGTCGGTCGCATCATTTCCAGCCTCAAGGACGAGCGGGTCCACGCCGCGCCCCAATTGCCCGGCCCTGCCGCGGCTGCCTACGATGGCGACGCCGACACGCTGATCAGCGCCGTTCGCCAGGCGCTCTATGCCAGCAAGATCAGCGCCTATGCCCAGGGCATGGCCTTGCTGGGCATGGCCAGCAACGAGTATGGCTATGATCTCGACTTGGGCCAGATCGCCTCGATCTGGCGTGCCGGCTGCATCATTCGCGCCCGCTTCCTCAACCGCATCACAGAAGCGTACGTGCGCAATCCGGGGTTGCCCAACCTCTTGCTGGACGCCGAGCTGGGCCAGGCCGTGGCCGAACGTCTGCCGGCGTGGAGACATGTGGTGCAGACCGCGGTGGGCTTGGGTATTCCCGCACCCGCCTTCAGCGCCAGCCTTGCCTACTACGACAGCGTATCGCAGCGCCGTCCTCCCCGCCAACCTCATCCAGGCGCAGCGCGACCTCTTCGGCGCACATACCTATCAGCGCATCGACCGCGAGGGCGTCTTCCATAGCAACTGGGAAGTATAGGCGAAAATGGGTGGCAAGGTGGCAAGGTGGCAAGGTGACAGGGTGGCAAGGTGACAGGGTGGCGACCCACGTTCATCGCGTCACATCGTCATTGCAACATGTATGGCCGTTGATTCAGGCGAATCCAAAATAGAAAGTATCCGCGAAGGGCGCCAGGGAACACCAAAATATGGGCTGTTTCTTCGTGAAACTTCGTGGATAGTCATTTTCCGCCAATGGTCTCAGAAGGTGGCATAGTCCGCAGATGGCGCACGAATTGTTGCGCCATCTGCGGACAATTTTTTGCCCAATTGCGTCTCGCCAACCCCGGCGCATGGTT
>JAAUPU010000039.1 GCA_012032975.1 Caldilineaceae bacterium
TGCTGCTCACTCTGGGCACCGCCTTCTTCGTCTCTGCCGCCGTCCTGTACTTCTTCGGGCGCGACACCCGCCTGCTGCCGGGATCGGCGGCGAGGCCGGCGTGCTGATCTTCGACGCCGTAATCCGCGTGCACGCCCTGTGGCTGATCGGCCTCTCGGCCGCCGTCATGGGGCTGCTGTGGCTGTTCTACCATCGCACTCACATCGGGCTGTCGATGCTCGCCGCCTCGATCGACGCCGAGGGCGCGGCATACATCTCGACGAGTTGCGGCTGGAAGAGCGAATCCTCCTGGTCAGCCAGCGCCGGATCGGTCTCGCGCGGCAATGTGACCAGGACGCGACGGGGCAGATATTCGCCCGATGGGTCGGTGACGTCAACGGAAAAGCTGGCAAGGCCGGGCCGATCGAGCAGCAAGAAATCCCCGCGATGGTTGCGGACGAAACGCAAGCCCGATGCGCCGGGCCGCGGCGTCAACAGGAGGCGTCCGCTGTTGGCATCGACGAAACGCAGAGCCACGGTCAGCTGATGGGCGAGTATCTCGGCGGTCATGATCTGTCGCCGGTTTCTGTAGCCGCATAGCTGAAGCGGGTGCTAACCACGGGCAAAGCATCGTCCACGTCGTCAGGGGCGATGCGCACCACACGGGCAAGATAGGGGGTGCTCAGCCGGTAAGAAGGCTTGAGCCGATCCCAGATGCGCACCAATTCTTCGTTGCTCAGCTCGGCCGGCGCGATCTGGACGATGTCGTGGGCGTCCCAAGCCGCGTCTGGCGAAAGAGTGGAGGCATTGAGCGCTGGATGAAGATGGATCTGGCGCATGGCCCAGCTCATTAACGTGTGTTCGGCCAAGACGCTGGTCGTCCAGACTGAGAGCAAGAAATGCAGGTCGAGTGAGAGTATGGTCCGGCCTTGCAGATTGCCGTTGGTGCGTTGCTGGTTGCGCATATGTTCGTTCAATGTAACCCGGTGCAGGTAGAGCGAGAGCGTCGTCTCGGCATCGGTGATGGTCTCCAATTCGCCGCTGGAGAGCAACCGAAATGAGCAGTCGAACCGATTGCGCAATTCGTCTGGATAGCTGTTGCGCAGAAAGGTCGTCAGCGAATTGAGGACGGAATGGATGGCGAACAGGTTGGCCATTGAAGATGCTTCTTTGTCAATCGACTTCTGCTGATCCCCAGCGGGAGAGCCATCGGCTGAGCAGAGCAGGCAATTCGTCCACGTGGCGAAACTGGCCCACCGGGTTTTCGTTGGCGTCGATCACGATGCCCCGCTGGATCTGCCCGTTTCGATCCAGATTCAATCGCAAGACCAAACAGGCATGTCGATTGCTGAGAAGATCGGTGAGTTCTGGATCGGAAGCCAAGGCATGACTCGCTTCTGCCGCGGAATGGATACGCCCAGTATGACATGGGGTTCTGGGTTGTCGCTGGGTTTAAGGCGAGTTTGGCTTGGGGTGCTATTGTGATTTGAGGAAGAATTGAAGGAGGAATGGATGAGATTGGATTGAGAAATTGCTGAGGCGCTCTGCGAAAGGGCGCGTGGCAACTGGTTGAACCAAAAGGGGGCGATGCGTTGCATCGCCCCTTTTGAGCTTCACATGGTTCTCGATTTCGGCTAATCGTGGAGATATACCGCCGCCACGTTGGCGCGAATCTGCTCGAAGAGTTGGACGGTCTCTGGCTCTGGCATTGCGTCAAATTCAACTTGCAACGCGTGGGTGCAAAGTTGGAATTGGCGCAAGGCCTGGGTGCGCAAACCCAGCCCGACATAGCAGCGCATGGCCTGGCGGTGGGCGTCTTCCCGACAGGGTCGCGCTCCAGAAGACGGTGAAGAAAGTCGAGCGACTGTTGCGGATCGTCGCGGCAATAATAGTGATTGGCCAGCGAGGCGAGCAGGTCGAGCAACACGACGCGCAGATGTTCGCGCGCGATCAGGCTGCGCAGGCCGGCATCGCCGCAGAGGTCACCGCGATAATAGGCGAGCGCTTGTCCGCAGGTCGCAAGACCTACTTCTATCTCGCCGTCTGCCAACAACCGCTGTCCTCGGTTGGCGCATTGTTCAAAGCGTTCGATGTCGGTGCCGACGCCTGCTTCGGTGTTGAGCCGGTAGTAGCCCTGTTCGTAGAGGATGATGTTGGGGCAGCCAAAGTGGCGGCGTCCCAGCCGATTGAGTTCCGACGTCACGCTGCTCAACGCCTGGATGGCCAGACCCACTTCCTGGTCCGGCCAAAACTGCTCCAATATATGGTCGCGGGGTGCGGCGTCTTGATGAAAGAGGGCCATACAGATCAAGAAGCCGACCGATTTGCTCTGGCCGCGAATCGGCACGCGTTTGGTCGGGGATGCAAAACATGGCGGGCCAAGCAGGGCCAGGGTGAGCGATGATTCGTCGATGAGGGATGTTCTTGGCAATCTCCTGGGTCACAACCATGTGAGTCGCCTCCTATTGCAATGCCGCTCGGAGCGCGTACGTTGTCGGTCACGCTGGGCGTCAATGGATAGCCAGCATCGAACACGCCGCACAGAGATTATATCTGAGCCGCGGTGACAAGTCCAGGAGCGTTTTTCATACGTCAGGGCTGCAAGATTCAGGCGGGGAAACGACGGACGGGCGCTTGTGTCCGCCGAAGGTTGGATTAGGGGCTATGTTCCGGTGGCGCGGTTTGCTCCATCATTGCCTTTGTGTACGCTATCTGAAAACCAAAACGACGCACGTTGCCTAGCGAGGGGCTGTCTGGGCTGGTCTGTACCATCGCCAGGTCACAACCGGCTCCGACCGCAAATTGGATGCGTGCATGAAGCAGCGCGCTCTGCACACCCATGCGCCGCAGGGCAGGACGCACAAAGGCCGAGAAGCAGACCGCGGCGCCGGCGTGGATCGTGAGCGCGGCCGCGCCCACTGGTTCGTCGCCGATCCAGGCAAGAAAACAGGTGCTGTCCCCTTTGAAGGCCACGGGCAGCGCGGTTTCGATGTCGATCTCCGGGCTGTCGACCGTCGCGTGATCTCCAGACGACACGGTGCGCGCCCAACGCAGTCGCAGCGACTCGTCGGCCTCTGGCCCGATGGACTCGACACGGATATGTCCTGGTGGTGCGGGCGCATCGACCTGCTCATGTAGCCAGCGAAACCAGGTCTGCTTGAAGCTCAGCAGGCGATAGTCGCGGGCGCGCAGGGATTGCAACAACGACGGGTGGGCGAGTGGGCAAAGATCGACTTGCGACGCCAAACCCCGCTCGCGATAAAATAACTCCGCCTGCTCCAGATCGGATCCACGGATCGCCCCTGTCATGCCCAATCCGTAGACGCGGTTGATGGGCGAGCCTACGCCTGTGAAGAGAGCCCAGCCATCGGCTACAGGCATCGCCTGGCTGTGGGAAGCGGGCAACAGCAACGCCTTCGTCTGCGCGTAGGAGACGTAATTGCTTCTGTCGAGCGCCTCTAGACGGCGGGCGAGCAGACGTTCGTCGAACATGGGCAGCTAATCCCCTCCACTACGTCGGTCGATGCGATCGAGGAGCGCCCTGCGCATGATCGATTCTGTCAGACCTGGCATCAGTTGCCCCACGCTGGCCGAGAGACGATTGCCTGCACCGGGTATCAACGTTCGCTGCTTTCTGCACGTTGCCTGGTAGATTTCGTGGGCAACCCGTTCGGGGGCCATTCGTCGAGCCTCGCGGCGATTGTCGGGGCTATAGCGGCGTGCGTGTTCGGTGCGCGTGGGGCCAGGATAGACCGTCAACACATGCAGACCGGAGCGCGCCAGCGCCACGGACAAGCTGCGCGCAAAGCTGCTGATTCCATCTTTGGTTGCGGCATAGACAGCCGCACCTGGGTAGCTGACATAGTGCGATAGCGACGAAACGAAGACCAACGATCCGCCCTGTGCAAGGCGCCCGATTTCAACATCTCTGCGGTCATGATCATCGGCGCAGAGAGATTGACTGCCGCAACCGTCCGCTGCTGATCCAGATCGCTGTCGATGAAGAGTCCGACCTCATTCACGCCCGCGTTCTGGATCAACACATCGATGGCTGGTCGGCTGATCAGCGTGGCCAAAATCCGTTCGAGACTCGCCGGCTGGGCCAGGTCGCCGAGGATGAAGCGGGCGGAAGCGCCGCGGTTGATCAACTCGGCCTGGGTGCGCATCGACCGTTCGACATCCCGGTCGATGCCAGTGATACGGTAGCCTGCCGCGGCGAATTCCAGCGCCAATGCCTTGCCGATGCCGTCAGCCGCGCCGGTGATCACGCAGTGGCGGGAGTGGCGGACCGAGTCGTCGGCTGGCGGCGGCAGAGGCTCGGCCACGCTTTTGCGCGCATACGCCATGCCTACGCCCTGATCGAAGAGGCTGGGCATGGTCTGCGCGGCGCGCTGCACAAGGCGGTTGGAGAAGCCGAGGATTTGCGAGCGCCGACCCTCGCCGATGGCCTGGACGATCTCGGCGGCGCGCGCTTCGACCGGCGGGAATCGATCCCAGGGAATGTCAGCGAGCGCGGCACCGCTCTTGGCATGAAGAGCAGTGCGAGCTGCACCGGGGTGGATGATCTGAGCGCTGACGCCGCTCCCCCTGCTGCGCAGCTCGATCTGGAAGTTGCGCACAAAGCCGGACAGCGCGGCCTTGGTGGCGGTGTAGACCGCATAGGCCGGGCTGGGCAACGAAGCCACCGCGGAGCCAATGAAGACAAAGCTGCCGCAAACCGGCTGAACAAGGTCAAACAGTGCGTGGGTCAAGAGCAGCGGCGCCAGCAAGTTCACCGCCACGAGGTCTCGGATGTTTTCTGTGGGCTGGTCGGCCAACGCACCAACATACGCCGCGCCAGCATTGTGGATGACCAGGCTCAGCTCTGCGATCTGCCGATTGCGTAGCCACTTGGCCACGTTTTCTGCACACCCAGCGTCGGTGAGGTCGGTCTGGCAGTAGATCCCCTCGTTGAACAGATCCGGGTCAAGTTGCGTCAGCGGGCGCCGGCCCACGAGGAGAAGCCTGGCGCCCTGGTCGCGGTAGGCGTGGGCCAGGGCGAGACCGAGGCCGTCGGTGGCGCCGGTGATGAGTACAGTGGGTTGCAAGACGGGGGTGTTGCGCGGCGAGGTCACAAAGACCAGCTCTGAGCGGACCCTGACTGCAACAGTTGCACCCGTGCGACGGGAGAGGCGTTGCGGTCCGGCTGGTGAAAGGCGGCAAGCAAGACACTTCCCTCGCCGCTCACCTCGACCTGATCGATCTGGTGGATGTATCGCGCTGCGACTCGTTCGTCCAGCGCCAACAACCGTGTGCGGTTGGCGCTGAGCGTTGCCAGCAACGCGCGCAGATCAGGCACGGCCTGGACCGACGGCACGACCACCGTGCCCGGCACCAAAGCCAGACCCGCGGTCAGGCCATCCATGAGAAATGCGCCAGTTGCGCCGGTTGCGTCGCCGACGAAGGTCATGGTCAACGCTTCCTCGGCCAGGCGGCCGAGAGCATCGGTCAACCTACGACCGGGCGAAGAGAGCAGAAATTCGGAGGGCAGATCGAGGATCAGACGCTCGACGATATCGAAGTTTAGTCGGCTCAGACGATCATCGCCAAGCTCGATCACGATCAGCCATTCGTCGCTGCCGGGCGCGTTGGCGACAGCAGCCTCGCTGTCAGCGATACGATGGGCTATCGGGCCAGGCTGTGCGGTCAACAGCACGGTGAGGCGGCCCGCGGTTGTCGGCTCGAGGAGGTCGAGAAAGGTGGCCGGGTCGGAATAGAGTTCGATTGGCATGGTGGACGCCATTGTACAGGGAGAGTTTTGTTGGCGCAATGCAGATTGACAGCGATTGGCTTTTGCAGTACGGTAGCTGGCTATTGGTTCTCGACCAACGCTGCTGGTTGAACCAATCTGATGATTCGTCGAGGTCATACATGCGTATAGCCATCTTGGCCGATATCCACGGCAATTTGCCAGCGTTGGAGGCCGTCGTCGCGGATCTCCAAACGCAGGCGCCGGACCTGGTCTATCTGGCCGGCGACCAGATCAACCGATGCCCCTGGAACAACGAGGTCATGGATCTGATCGATGCATGGCAGTGGCCGGCGATCTATGGCAACCATGAGTGGATCGTGGCCCATCTGGGCACTGAGAAGACGCAATTTGCCGGACGCGACCGTTTTCCGTCGCTTTGGTGGACGCGTGAAAACCTGTCGCCAAACCATCTGGCAACGGTCTGCGCTCTGCCGGCAGAGCGGCGGCTCGACCTGGACGACGGACCGGCGATCCGTCTGCTACACGGTGTGCGCGGCGACCCATTCGTCGGCATGTTGCCAGAGGCAGCCGACGCTGTTTTGGCGGCATACCTGGAGCCAATGGAGGAATCGGTGGTGATCTCGGCCCATACCCATCGACCGCTGGCGCGGCGGGTGGGGCGATGGCAACTCTTCAACCCCGGCAGCGTGGGGATGCCCTACAACGGCGACCCCCGCGGCCAGTATATGTTGTTGCAGAGCAGCGCCCAGGGTTGGCAGCCGATCTTTCGTCAAGTGGACTACGACCGCGGTCGCGTGGCAGTTGCCTACCGGGAGAGCGGGTTTCAAGCCGCGTGTGGCCCGATGGCCGAGCTCTACCTGCGCACCGTGGAGACTGGCGAGCCGTGGGCAAGCGATTTCGCCTACTGGATGCGTTTTCAGACTGACGAACTCAAACACGATCCAGGTCGCGCCGTCGCCGCCTATGTCCAACAGCACGGGCCTGGCAACTGGGCCTTTCAGTTGGGCTAACAGGGGCATTCCGGGATGAGGCCAAAGCGGGTAACTCAGCCGGAAATGTCGTGGCCTTATCCCGGAATCCTGGCTCAAACCGTTTTGAATACGCCCAGATCAGATGGAGGGTCTAGAGAAATGCTACGGGAACTACACGAGGGTGACCGGAAACCCGCGTACAGCCTGTTGCTTCAGGCGCCGGCCAAGAATCTCTACCTGCTTGGCAACATGGAAACGCTGGGCTTTGGCCACGAATTCTGCCAGTTCTGGGGGGACTTTGGCGGCCCGCCGGCACGACCGCTGCGAGCAGTGCTCAATCGGTATATGTCGGGCTGGTCGGTCTATGGAGAAGTGGAGGCAGATTGGGCGGCGCTAGGCAAACAGATGGAGAGCCACCCCGTCACGGCCACTCGGCTCCAGGACAATCCCGGCGGTGTCCCAAGCCTGCTGCCCTATCTGACAAAGTACCGCACCGAACACCTCTTCATCGAGCAGTTGATGGAGCTAGAGCCAGCGCACTTTGCACCGGTCAAGCCACCGACAGAGGTCGTTGTGCGCCGCGCGACGCGAGACGATCTGCCGGCATTGGTCGCCTTGTACGCTGACGCCGGGTCGCTGTCCCGCTCGCAAGCGGCAATCGAACGTCCGCTGGCCGACACCCGCATCTGGCTGGCAGAGGCAGCTGGCCAGACCGTGGCGGCTGCACTGACCAATGCTGAAACGCAGGCTTTTGCCATGATCGGAGGGGTCTATACCCAGCCAAACTGGCGCGGACGCGGGGTGGCGAAGGCTGTATGCAGCGCGCTCTGCGCTCAATTGCTGGGAGAGGGTAGGCAACCTGTACTCTACTGGCAGACGCCAGCCGCCGGCGTGGTCTATGGCAGGCTTGGCTTTCGCGCGGTGGGCGAGTGGCGGTCAGTCTGGTTGCAGAAGTTGCCAGAGGACGAGCTAGCAGGATGAGGCGTCGGTCATGCTGGGGTCGGCTATTGCTGATAGTCGGCCAGATGCTTTGGCACAAGCCCAGCCTGCAACAACGATGTGCGCAGCGCGGCGCGAGCGCGGCTCAGTCGTGATTTGACGGTGCCAAGCGGCAAGTCCAGAAGCTCCGCTGCCTCGGCATAGTCATAGCCGTGGACATCCACCAACAGCACCACGCTCCGATGCCAGACGGGAAGGTCATCAATGGTGCGCAACAGCAGTTCCATGCTCTCATTCTGAATCGATACCGCTTCTGGATTTCTGCCTTCGGCGCTCGAATCGATGGGCAACTCGACCGTCGGACGCTCCGTCATCTCTTCCAGGCTGAGAGCAAGGCGGCGCTTTTGGCTCCGCAGATGGTCGTAACAGGTATTGGTCACGATGCGCAGCAGCCAGGAACGGAAGTTGCCATCCTTGAAGCGGGGCAGCGCACGATGCACCTTGATCAACGCCTCCTGAACCGCATCCGATGCGGCCTCCTCGGTGCGCAAGATGTGTTCTGCCACCCGTTGCGCGGTCGCAAAATAGTGATCGACCAGCTGGCTGAAGGCCACTTCATCGCCAAGACGGGCGGCGTGGATGGCTGCGGAGATATCAAGCGCAGCGGTTCCCGCGGCCGAGCGTGACGTCGATGACCACTCCATCGTCGAAATCGCGCCGTCGTAGCCTGTATTTGCAATTGCCTGGATCATCGTGATTCCTTTCAGATTCATCGTTCGATTGCAATGCCCTGCGCCATTATAAATGGGTTAGATTAGAATCGTCTGAGCTTTTGCAGACGATTTCTGGTCCAATTTCCTACGTTCGCCGGTTTGCTCTCGGACGCAAGTCGGACCGGACAAATAGAAATGGGCGCCCTCCGACGGAGGGGCGCCCATTTCTGTAGACGGAACCCGCTTCTGCGATCAGCCAATGACCAATTGGTAACCGTACCCCCGCGTGGTCATGATAAAGCGCGGTTCGTCGTCGCTCATCGGCTCTATCCGGCTGCGCACCCGGCTGATCATGCGGTCGATATTGGCATCGTAGACATCGCCCTGCGCCTCTGGCCAGACCGCGTGGGCAATCTCGTCCTTGCTGACCACGCGACCCCGATTTTGATAGAGATACCAGAGCAAGTCGAACTGTTTGACGCTAAGTGGTGGGTCCAGCACGATGCCGTCTACATAGACCTGACGCGTCGGGAGATCGATATTCAGCGCCGGTTCGCGCACCGCGATCAACGAGGGCGCTGTGACGGTTGCGGACGGGTCATGGAAGCGAAAGCGCGTCGAGGCGAATTGCACTTCCCCACCATCTTCCAGCCACGCGGTGGCGCCGTTGGCCAGCCGCTGGCCATTGATAAAAACGCCATTCTTGCTGCCAATATCGTGAACCTGATAGGCGTTGTCGATGTGGCGAATCTCTGCATGAAGACGCGAGGCAAACTGGTCTTCCAGGCTGATGTCTGCTTCTGCAGAGCGGCCGACGATGGTAATTTCCGCATCCAATTCGTATTCAGAACCGGCGAGCGGACCGCTAATACAAACAAGCTTTCCAAAACGGCTCACGAAGACATCCTTTGGTATGGCCTCACGCGCTATGCTAGAATATATAGTGACGTCCGACGATCTGGACTGCGGCCAGGATTTGGCGCCTGGTTCGCGTCCGATTGGTAGCTCAGTGTGGGCTGATGCCGTCAGTTTGTACTATACCAGTATCAATCGCCGGTGGCAAAGGTCTTGCGATATTGGCTTTGGTTCAGGGCTTTTTGTGGATACAGAGTACCAACCGGAACAACCTGAATTCGATCCTGGCTCCAATGGCGAGCATTCTTTGACAGCGTCACAAGAGGGCAGTGGCGCCGCGCCTTTCGACGAGCAGGGTCTGGATGACATTGCGGGCGGCGCTTCTGATGGCGTCAGTTCGCTCCACCAGATGATGGGCTTTGCCGAGCTGGATGGCCAGATGATCGGCCACTACCGCGTCCAGGAGAAATTAGGCGGCGGCGCAATGGCCTCGGTCTATCGCGCCACGGACCAGATATTGGAGCGTACGGTGGCGCTCAAGGTCTTGCTGCCCGGCGCGGATGAATCGACCCGCGAGCGCTTTCGCTTGGAGGCGCGCACGGTCAGCACGCTGGACCACCCCAACATCGTACCCACCTTCCAGGTTGGGCAGACTGCCGCGGATGGCATCACGTACATCGCGATGGAGATGGTCCAGGGCGGCACGCTGGGCGACCTGTTGACCCGAGTGGACAAACTCAGTGTCGAGGATGCGAGCAAGTTGCTGGCGCCGATTGCTGGCGCACTGGCCTATGCCCATGCAAATGGCATCGTTCACCGCGATGTCAAGCCGGGCAATATTCTGCTCAAACAAGTGAATGC
>JAAUPU010000645.1 GCA_012032975.1 Caldilineaceae bacterium
GCGCGCCTTTTCAGCCTCGTCAAGCTGCCGATTCAGCCCTGGGTCTGGCTCCAGCAGCAGGGTCGTGCGATGTTGGTTATCCAGCAGATGGGTGCGAATGAGCGACTGAAGATAGTCGGAATCCTCGGCCAGCTTCGCCTTGACCGCAGCCAACGGCGCTTCATAGGCCAGCGGGATCAGCGGATCGTGACCGTAGAGCCAGGTCTGCAAGCTGCGCAACATCAGGCCAAGCCCACGCGGATAGGAGCCGGTGTTATTCTCGCGCAGGCTGAATTCCAGGGTGTTGAGCGATGCCGCCACCATCTCGGCGTCAATGCCCTCTTCGGCCAACTGGGTCAACGTCTCCAGGATCAGATCTTCGACGCGGCCAGCGTCTTCGCTGTTGATCCCTTTCAACCCGACGCCAAAGGTCATCTGTTGCAAACTCGCGCTGAGTCCGCCGCCGGTCAGGTCTTCGCCCAGTTCGGAATCGAGCAATGCCTTGCGCAGTGGCGAGGCCGGCGTACTCACCAGCGCGTGGGAAAGCACCGAGAGTGACATGGTCAGCGTCTGGTCGATATTTTCGGGCAGCAGCCAGTTTAGCTGGACGTAGGATTTCTTCGTCAATTCCGAATCGGCGTCCACGCCGTAGCTGCGGGTGATGCGCCGCGGCTCGTCAAAGGGGCGCTGGGGAGCCACCCGCGCATCGACCTCGCGCCGGTCGAAATCACGCAGATAGCCATCCAGAATGCGCAGTCGTTCGGTCGGGTCATCGTCGCCGCTGAAAAAGATCAGCGCGTTGGAAGGATGATAAAAGGTCTCGTGAAATTCTTTGAACTGTTCGTAGGTGAGGTCAGGGATCGCCGTTGGGTCGCCGCCTGAATCGAGACCGTATGCGTTGTCTGGGAAGAGCGAGCGCTGCGAATGGCGATAGAGCAGGCTGTCCGGCGAGGAGTAGGCCCCCTTCATCTCGTTGAAGACGACGCCCTTGTAGACCAGCGGCGCATCCATATCGTCCAGTTCGTAGTGCCATCCTTCCTGATCCAGATGGTGGCGTGTGATCAGCGGATGGAAGACCGCGTCGAGATAGACATCGACCAGATTGTAGAGATCCTGAGTGTTCTGGCTGGCCACCGGATAGATGGTGCGATCCGGGTAGGTCATGGCGTTGAGAAAGGTCTTGAGCGAACCTTTGAGAAGCTGGACAAAGGGTTCCTTGAGCGGATACTTCCGCGAACCGCCCAACACGGCATGTTCCAGAATATGGGCGATGCCGGTCGAGTCGGCCGGCGGTGTGCGGAAGCTGATGCCGAAGACCTTGTTCTCGTCGTCGTTTTCCAGCGAGAGCAATTCGGCGCCGGTGGCCACATGGCGATAGAGCCGTGCGGTTGTGTTTATCTCGGCAATCGTCTCTTTGCGAACCTCTTCGAAACCGTGGGCTGAACTCATGAACATTCCTTTCAAGCCGATCGCGTCGGTCGTCAACAAGAGAGCATCTTATCGGGCGGGAAGATCGTCGGCGCACGAACAGGTCGGCGCACCGCCCAAGAAGCTGAGCGCCGCCGGCAACGCCTGCATGGTCGTCTCCAGCCCGCTACGCAGATCGCCCTGGCTCTCGCCGGGCGCCAGGTCGGCGCTGACATCGGCGATGGAGACCAGACCGGCATAGCACAAACCCAGCTCGCGCGCCAGGCTTACCTCGGGCACGATGTTTTGGCCGATCATGTCTGCACCCCAGGCGCGGAACATGCGCGCCTCGGCGGGAGTCTCGCGCCGGGGTCCATCCACGGCCAGATAGATCGCCTGTGCGGCGAAGGGCAATGCGCGGCCCAGCGCTGCGGTCATCTGTGGGCAAAAGGCCGGCGCACGGCTGCGCATGGCGCCGCTTGCACCGGCTGTGTCGCCAAAATAGGTGGATGGTTGGTGACGCGACCAGTCGATGTAATCCGCGGCGATCAGCGGTTGACCGCGGCGCAGCACGGGGTTGACCGCAATCCCCATGTCCCAGTTGAGCACCCGTCTCACCTCCAGTTCGCGCGCGGCAAAAAGTGTGGCGCGGGGGTCGGTGCGCGTGGGCAGCCCGGTGTAGGGTTGAAGCCACAGCCCCACGCCCTCGTGCGAGACGCGTCGCGCCAACGGGCCGATGACGCCAAAGGGTGTGCGTACTGTTTTTCTTCGACCACCGCGCCAAAATGGTCCAGCGCGATGGGCGGCAGCAGGACGCCGATCAACAACAAGATTTCGGCGTTTACAGCGGACTTGCTCATAGATCTCTTCGGTCGCTCAGTGGATGAGGCTCGATTTCTTGGCCGCGAATTGCCTTGTCGATCCCAGAGAGAAAATTCGTGAAATTCGTGAAATTCGTGGCAAAGAGCGCTTTTTGCAACGCAGCCACGAACGATCTCAGATAAATTCGTGTCATTCGTGAAGTTCATGGCCAAGACAGACTTTGGACTTGCCGGCGAAATCGGGCGTATTCCGTGGCCGCGACCCACCGTTCGGATCTGGTATCGGCTATACTATGCTGCCAAGGTCAACTTGTGCGGAGCGTCAAACCACCCGCGAAGCGCCATAGCCGTGGCCGACACGATAGCATTGGTTAATCCCCTAGGCAAACGGAATGCCCATTTAGACAGGAGGAAGTCATGAGCAAGCACGAACAGGAGATCGGGTCAAACGAACCATTCTCTGGTCCGCCGGTGCGCCTGGCGTTGGTCGGCGCGGGCATCTTTGCCAGGGACGCCCATGTGCCTTCGCTGCTGCGATTGCCGGATCGTTTTCGCATCGTGGCCGTCTACAGCCGCACCCATCAGGCAGCCGCTGCGCTGGCCGAGGAAGTGCCGGGGACGGTGGCAGTTTTCACCGATCTGGATGCGTTGATCGCATCGGATGAAGTCGAGGCTTCGACGTGATGTTGCCCATCGGCGTGATGCCCGACGCGGTGGCCAAGCTGCTGGCGACCGGCAAACATGTCATCAGCGAGAAGCCCATCGCACCCACCATCGCCGCTGGGCGACGACTGATCGCCCAGCACAACGCGCCAAAGGGGCAAGTTTGGATGGTGGCGGAAAACTGGCGCTACGAAGCGGCCTTTCAGCAAGCAGGCCAACGAGTGCGCGCGGGCGAGATCGGCACGCCCGTCACCTGTCATTATGCGGTCAATATGGCAATCCCGCCGAGCAGCAAATATTTCCATTCGGCCTGGCGACGCGCTGGCGACTTCCCTGGCGGCTCGCTGTTGGATGCCGGCGTCCACCACATCGCGGCGCTGCGGACCGTAGTCGGTGAGATCGACGCGGTGAACGCAGTCGTCACCCAGGTGGACCAAACGCTGCCGCCTGCGGATACCCTTTCCGCGA
>JAAUPU010000040.1 GCA_012032975.1 Caldilineaceae bacterium
TCACTGGTACGCGTTTTGTTGTTTCGCCTCGGCAGGCCGCGAAGAGAAAACTCTCCGAGATTAAGCGCTGGCGCCTGCTGTCTTTAGCATGTTTGGGTTGGCCGAGACCTACCCAACTCTTTTATTGTCCAAAAAGTATACTCGTTGCGGCCTACTTTCAGAAATCTGTAATGCCGCGTTGGCTATAGGTCGTCGGCGTTCAGCGAACTGGCCAGCCCTGGGTCCACCTTGATGCCAGGTCCCATGGTGCTCGTGAGTGTTAGTCGCTGCAAGTAGACGCCTTTAATCGTTGGCGGCTTCGCCGCAACGATAGCTTCCATGATCGCAGCCAGGTTCTTCATCAACTTGCTCTGGTCAAAGCTGGCTTTTCCAATCGGTACATGGACGTTGGATGTCTTGTCCACGCGGAATTCTACGCGGCCCAAACGGGCTTCCTCAATGGCACGTGGCAGATCTTCGCCCGGGACGATGGTGCCTGTCTTGGGGCTTGGCATCAAGCCGCGGGGACCCAGCACACGCCCCAAGCGACCCACGACGCGCATCATGTCCGGGGTTGCAAAGACGAGATCAAAATCTGTCCACCCTTTTTGAATTCGGTCTGCCAGGTCTTCGCCACCGACAAAATCGGCGCCAGCTTGCTGAGCTTTGCTTTGTCCGTCAGCATCGGCGAAGACCAGAATCCGTACTTCACGACCGGTGCCCGAAGGCAACGTCACGACGCCACGAATCTGCTGGTCGGCGTAGCGGGGATCCACCCCCATGCGGATGTGCAATTCTACAGTCTCGTCGAATTTGGCGGTTGCCAATTCCTTGACCAAGTCAATCGCCTCGCCAGGCTCATAGTCTCGCTCGCGGTCAACCTTGGTGCGTACAGCGTGATATCGTTTGCTATGCTTTGGCATTCGAGCTTTGCTCCTTTGTGGTTATGACGGGACAAGGTCCCTTCCACAGGTCAATGCGGCCTCGAATTTCGAGGCAACGCGTCTCTCGGGTTAGCTTATCCGACGATGGTGACGCCCATGCTGCGGGCGGAACCTTCCACCATACGCATGGCGCTTTCCAAGCTTACGCCTTGCAGGTCTTTGAGCTTGATCTCAGCGATCTCGCGTACCTGGCTGCGGGTGATCGAGCCTGCCTTGGTTGTATTGGGTTCAGAGCTACCCTTGGGGATGCCCGCCGCCTTTTTGATGAGGTCGCCAGCTGGCGGCGTCTTGGTCACAAATGTGAAAGTGCCGTCGGTGAAGATGGTGATCTCTGCGGGGATAACCTGGCCCATCAATTGCTGGGTGCGCGCGTTGTACTCTTTGCAAAATCCCATGATGTTGACACCATGAGGACCCAGCGCCGTACCAACCGGAGGAGCGGGGTTTGCCTTGCCTGCTGGGATCTGCAATTTAACGATCGCTTTTAGTTTCTTTGCCATTTTTCTCTCCTTCTGGACTTGGTGAACGCTTCCGATTGTGGTTGGCCGCCACTGAAGCTCCCAAAGTTCCAGTTTGAATGATTGATCATACAGATTGACCAACG
Source organism: Caldilineaceae bacterium (assembly GCA_012032975.1). The sequence continues at coordinate 1,528 of JAAUPU010000040.1, forward strand.
AATTGGTGATTCGTTCTGTCTCGACAACCGGTACTGCTTACGTATCTCGTTCCAATTGCAAAAAGTCTACCTCGACCGGGGTCTCGCGATTGAAAAAGCTCACCAGCACCTTTGCTTTGCCCTTGTCTGGATAAATCTCGTCCACCGTGCCGCTGAACTCGGCAAAGGGGCCGCTCATGGATGCGTACATGCTCCCCGATCTGGAAGCTTACCTTGATGCGCGGTTCGTCCGATTCGATGCGCTTCATGATCTTGTCAACTTCTTCTTGACGAAGCGCAGTCGGCTTGTTGCCCATGCCGACAAATCCTGTGACGCCGGGCGTGTTGCGAACTACATACCAACTGTCCTCATCCATCGCCATTTCCACGAGAATGTATCCGGGAAAGACGCGCCGCTCTACCTCCTTGCGTGCGCCTTTGCGAATCTCAATTTCGGTCTCAGTCGGCACAACAACCTGGAGAATCTGATCCGACATCCCCATGGATTCAGCGCGATGTTCGATATTTTTTTTGACCTATTTTCCATGCCAGAATAGCTGTGGATGACATACCATTGCGCCGAAGGATTGCTATCCTCGGCTTCCGCATCCAGTTGGGCTGCTATCTCGGCATCGATTGCGGCCAGTTCGGCCTCATCAATGGCAGGCTCAACATCCAAGGTTCTTTCATCGCCGTCCATTACTTACGCTCCTCTATCCACCACTGCTATCCGCGCCAATAGGCTGCTTTTCCACTTATACCATTACGACGCCGCAAATTCTGGGTCGATCAGGTAGCCTGGATCAACAGTGCAATGATGGAACTGAACAACAGGTCGACTCCAAAGAGTACGATGGCTGAAATCACGGTCACAATCAGCACAACCCAAGTCAGACGAATCCCCTCTTCTCGGGTCGGCCACGTAACTTTAGCAACTTCGGCACGCGTGTCCTTGAAGTAGCGAACCAGTGCATTTTCTGATTTTGTCTTAGCGGAGGCAGAACGACTCATGCTGTGATCTCCACTCTGTCGCGTGTAAGTCGGACAGATTCACCATTGGCCATAACGGCACAGTTTCTATTCGGAAAATGACCACCGGCCTGAAAGCCGGTGGTCATACGAGGCAGGCGAGGCAGGACTTGAACCCGCAACCTGCGGTTTGGAGACCGCCGCTCTGCCAAATTGAGCTACTCGCCTCTATTGTTGCCTGGGGAGAACGGATTATTGACGTTCTCCCCAGGTAGATCTACTTCAAGATTTCGGTGATGACGCCAGCGCCGACGGTGCGACCACCCTCGCGGATGGCGAAACGACTGCCCGTCTCCAACGCCACCGGCGAGATCAACTCCACTCGCATGTTCACGTTGTCCCCCGGCATCACCATCTCCATGCCTTCCGGCAACTCAATCGCACCGGTGATGTCCATCGTTCGGATGTAGAACTGGGGCCGATAGCCCTTGAAGAAGGGGGTGTGTCTTCCACCCTCCTCCTTGCGCAACACATACACCTCTGCCATGAATTCGGTGTGCGGCGTGATGCTTCCCGGCCATGCCAAAACCTGACCTCGCTCCACATCGTCCCGACCGATGCCGCGCAGCAGACAACCCACGTTGTCACCTGCCTGCCCTTCGTCCAGCAGCTTGCGGAACATCTCCACACCCGTCACCACCGTCCGTCGAGTCGGAGCCAAACCCACGATCTCGACTTCCTCCATCGGATGCACCACCCCTCGGTCGATCCGACCCGTCACCACCGTCCCTCGCCCCTTGATGCTGAACACATCCTCGATCGGCATCAAGAACGGCTTCTCCGTCTCCCGCGCCGGCGTCGGAATGTACTCGTCTACCGCTCGCATCAACTCCCATATGCACTCATACTCCGGCGCACTCGGGTCGCTGCTCTCGCACTCCAACGCCTTCAGCGCACTCCCGCGCACGATGGGAATGTTGTCGCCAGGAAACTGGTAGCTGTCCAGCAACTCCCGCAACTCCATCTCCACCAACTCCAGCAACTCCTCGTCGTCCATCATGTCCACTTTGTTCATGAACACGACCATCGCTGGCACTTCCACCTGCCTCGCCAGCAGGATGTGCTCCCGAGTCTGCGGCATCGGACCATCCGGCGCCGCCACCACCAGGATCGCTCCATCCATCTGCGCCGCACCTGTGATCATGTTCTTGATGTAGTCCGCATGTCCCGGACAGTCCACATGCGCATAGTGCCGACTCTCTGTCTGATATTCCACATGCGAGATCGCAATCGTGATCCCCCGCGCCTTCTCTTCCGGCGCATTGTCGATCTGGTCAAACTTCGAAAAGTCCGCCCATCCCTTCAACGACAGCGTCTTCGTGATCGCCGCCGTCAGCGTCGTCTTCCCATGATCAATGTGCCCGATCGTCCCCACGTTCACATGGGGCTTCGTCCGCTGAAATACCGCCTTGGACATGCGTCAATGCTCCTTCGACTGGTCTGATCTCGGTTCAACGAACCGTGGATAAGGACAAATTTCTTGTCCACTGGTCACCGTTGAACGACAAACTATGTTCGCGAATTTATCTAGAAAACTACCATGATTGTGAGCCCACAATCGGACTTGAACCGATGACCTCATTCTTACCAAGAATGCGCTCTACCGACTGAGCTATGCGGGCATATCCAAATATCAACTGCGAATGGCAAACTCTAATAACCTATTCAGAATTCACCATTCGCAGTTGAACCTGTGGGCGGGGGCGGATTCGAACCACCGAAGGCGCTGCCGTCTGATTTACAGTCAGATCCCTTTGTCCACTCGGGCACCCGCCCAGGATTACAAACATTGCTGGATTGTTAATGGCCAACCGCCCAAGACAGACACCAGCCTCGATCCTGATACAATCGCTGGTTGGCGCCGACGCCAAGCACCTGGCCACCTGCAGAGCCGACGATCGGATTTGAACCGATAACCGCCTGTTTACAAGACAGGTGCTCTGCCGATTGAGCTACGTCGGCATGTCCACCAAAGACAGACATGGCAATTGAACACAAAAATACAACCGGCATCTGTGCATACCCTTCGGAAGTATATCACATCCGACCGGGAGGTCAAATTTGATGCGCCAATTTCCAGATGCACGTTACGTTTTTCCACCGGTCAAGCGCTCACAAAGGCGTTCCTGACCTGCACTTGCTGACGGTATCTGCACTGTAGAGTACCGGGTAGAGTACCGGTGTTTAGCTCTGACCGTAGACGGGCAGGGTCGCGCCATGTACATCGCGTGCGGCGTGAGATGCTAGAAACAGGATTACATCGGTCAATGACTCTGGGGTGACCCATTGGCTGAAATCTGCGTCGGGCATCATGGTACGATTTTGTGGGGTGTCCAGCGTGCCGGGCAAGATGCAGTTGACGTTGATTCCGTTGGCACGAAGTTCATCTGCCATGCTCTCTGTCAAGCGGATCACGGCACTTTTGGAGGCTGCATAGGCTGCCATCCCCGCTGCCCCCTGAAGACCGGGTCGCGCGGCGATGTTGATGATCTTACCCTGACCTCGTTCTAGCATATGGGGGATCACAGCCTGCGATCCAACGAATACTGTTCGTGCATTGATCTTGACCATGAAGTCCCAGGTATCGACGGGTGTCTCGTGGAGGGGAGCGCCCGCCCGGTAACCACCGACCCCATTGACCAAGATGTCAATCTGGCCAAATCGCCCCATCGTCTCATCGACCATTCTGGCGACTGATGCCGGTTCGGCCATGTCCACTGGGCTGGCCAGGAAGTGCTCGTCCAAACCGACCAAATCGGCGTATAGTTCACGCTGATGTTTTTCCGACAGATCGGCAATCACGACCCGCGCGCCGGCTGCAATGAGGCGCCGCGTGACCGCACTGCCCAGGTTTCCCGTTGCGCCGGTGATGATGGCCACTTTTTCAGAGAAGTTGAACATGCCCGTTTCCTTCCTTTCATATTGACGATCAGGTCTGGCCGACGGCGATGGTGGGCTGGGAATTGCCCCTTTCATTCAAGGTTGAGCGCATAGGAAAAGCGCTCCAGTATAGGTACTGGAGCGCTCTCAACCGTGATATCTCAACCTCACAAGCACGTGACATTCACCTCGGTTCGATCCGCGCCGCCTGGGGTTCGAGCTCGCGACTAGACGGTCTTGGACCCGATGGCCTGCGCCGCCAGTTGGCGATTGTCTTGCGCACCTTCGGTACACGGACCAGGAGCAACAAGCCCAGCACGACAGCATAGATCAGCGGTTCGCCCAGGTCAATTTTGGCTATCCATATGAAGTGGAGTACGGCCAATATGCCAGCAGCATAGACCAAACTGTGCAAGCGCGTCCAGTTTCGACCCAATCTGCGCATCCACCCTTTGGTCGAGGTGATGGCCAGCGGAAGCAGGATCAGAAAGGCAGCAAAACCAGCCAAAATGTACGGTTTCTGCACCAGCCCATCCTGCAGAATGAAGTACAAGCTGAAGCCATAGTCCAACCCAACGAAGGTCAAGAAGTGCAACGCGGCGTAGAAAAAGGCGAACAGGCCAAGCGACTTCCGCACCTTGATGATCGGTCGATAGCCAAAGATAATGTTGATCGGTGTCACGGCCAACGAAGCGATGAGCGTGATCAATGCAGCAGTACCGGTTCGGTCCGTGATTGCATCGATCGGGTTGATGCCCAAGCTGTCGGTCGCGAAATCCCAGGCCAGCAACAACAACGGAACCGCGGCCGCCAGATTCACCGCCAACCAGAGCCAGTTTTTACGGAGCAGCAAGGTTAGCCGGGACATTAGAAGTTCTCTCGCAAATCTTCGCCGGTGTAGAGACTGGCGACTTCATCCTCATAGCCGTTGAACATCAACGTGTCCCGACGACCCACTTCGCCGATCCGCCGCTCGCTGCCCTGCGACCAGCGCGGGTGGTTGACGTTCGGATTGACGTTGGCGTAGAAGCCATACTCGTTCGGTGCAGAGGACATCCAGGTCGAGACGGGCATCTCTTCTACAAGGTCAATTTTCACGATGGCCTTGATACTTTGAATCCATATTTCCAGGGCACGACCAGGCGAAGGGGCGCGCCGTTGGAGTTTGCCAGCGGTTTGCCATACATGCCGGTCGCCATCAACGTCAGCGGGTGCATCGCTTCATCAAGGCGCAATCCTTCGCGATAGGGCCAATCCAGCCATCCGCTTTTTTGACCCGGCATCTGTTCTGGGCGCATGACCGTTTCAAAGCGCACGTACTTGGCTTCTGGCTTGGGTTCAACTGCTTCGAGCAGTGATGCGAGCGAGAAGCCGACCCACGGAATCACCATAGACCAGGCTTCGACACAGCGCAATCGATAGATGCGCTCTTCCTGTTCAAAGTTGGAGAGCAGGTCGTTGAGGTCGAAGGTCGTCGGCTTGTTGACCAGCCCACCCACCGCGACCTGCCAGGGGTAGGGTTCGAAGTCCTCAGCCAGCGGCGCCACCTGCTCTTTGGTGATCGTGAATTCGTAGTAGTTGTTGTAGTTGGTGATCTCTTCGTACGAATTTAATGAATCGCCTAGCTCATCAGTGGTCGAACTTGCGTAGGGTTCTGCATGGCCCAACGACGACGGCAGATCGCCGATCCCGGCGCTTCCCTCTGGCATGACCTCTGACGAAGGGGTCTCAGTGTCGCCTTGTATGGCAGGCGCACTAGAGCCTGGAACACCGCACGCGGCAAGGGCGAGTGCGCTGGCCGCAACACCCGCGCCAGCCATAAACTTGCGTCGATTCAGATATACATATTCGGGTGTTATTTCAGATGGCGATAGGTTGACCATGAGATTCTATCCTTTCTCGGACGTAGCCATGTTCAGTGCGACGAATGGGCCTCTTTTTGCTCGTCGTGACTGGCAGTATACCGCCATGCTGTGAAGCAAGCCTTAAGTGACTATTACAAGAGCATTACACCGAGAGCGACCGTCATCAAGCCCGCCACGACGTCACAAGGCGACAGGATACACTCCACGCCCACCCATCTCTGTGATATGCTATACCCATTGCCGGTTGAAGAACCATCCACTTTCGAGGTCTGTTGTGTCGCCAATCACTCATTTGCATCCTGCCACGGTGCACATCCCCATCGCATTTCTGTTGCTGGCAAGCGTGGCCGGCCTGCTGCATATGTATTGGTCGCCCCGTCTGGAACTGCGCATTTTAACCTGGTGGCCCATGCTGCTCGGCTGGATTGCCTGTGCGGTAGCCGTCGCAACAGGGTTATTGGCGCAGAGTGGTTTGCCGCCTCAAGCGCCCTTTCGCAGCACGCTCAACTGGCATATCGGTTCTGGACTGGCTTTGCTGGTGGTGTACGCGGCGCCGTTGTACGTGCGCTGGCGTCGTCGCCCGCAGAATTCCATACGGTCTGCCCATGCCATGCCACAGCCCGATTTATTGGACGATGCAGAGGCCCGAATCTGGCTAACACTGGACTTGCTGGCGGGGATCGGTCTGCTTATCGCGACGGGCTGGAACGGCGGACGTCTGGTCTACGAATGGGCCGTCAATGTGCTTGGCTAGGTGGCGCTTCCGCAGCGGACATCTCTTCGACCGATTTTGTCGCCGCCTCTAGTTGGCCCAGCGCAAGCCGAGCTGCAGCCAACTCACCTTCCAATTCCTCTATCCGTTGCCGGGCCTGCGCAATCTCGTCTTCGCCGGGTCGTTTCTCCACCTCCGGCAGCCTGACACCGAGCCGGGCATCTTGGCGGATCGCCCGCGCGTGGATGAACAGTACAACCACCGCAATCAGGCTCCGCGCCGCTTCGGCCACGGTCTCGGGCGAGAATACCTGGGCATTCGGATCGCCAAGCGCAACCAGCAACAGCCGGTAGATGACCTGCGCCAGAAACGCCAGGATCAGCAGCGCGGCTACAAATGCAACGCCGTAGAGATAGGCCTTGCGCGGACCAGATGCACGCTCTGCCAACCCCTCCTCGCCCGAGTCAGTCGCTCGCAATTGGACCGTGCGCCAGTGCAGCGACCAAACTGGCGCTCCAATGGCCAAAAGACTGAGGCCATTTGCCAGCGGTTGCGCCCACACGCGTCCACTGCTTGAAGCTGCCGCGCCTACGATGTTGGTCGCGACGAATAGCCAGTCCAAAATCGCTTGAAGCAGATCGACCGCGCCGAGCCAAAGCAAGGCCAAGCCGGTGGCCGTCACGGTGTAGTTGTAGATGCGGTCAACCAGCGCGCTTTCGCGACTGTCATCGAATCGGCTGGCTTCGCTGCTCAAGATGCGCGAATATCCGAACCAGATCGCGATGCCGACCGGAATATAGGCCAGTGGCGTGGCAAGGCCATCAAGAACCTCGGACATGGGCAGCGTGCTCGCGCCGAAGAGCCAAAGAAGCGTCTCGCTCAAGAGACTGGCTGCCGGAATCAGCGTCGCGAGCGCGCCGATCAAGACGCCAGCGTAAAGATATAACCGACGTAAACCGGTGCGGGCTTCATCGGGGTTTTGGTCGAAAATCTGCGACCAGCGACGCCAATGATAGTGACGGACGAATGCGCCGATCAGAACCAGGGTCAAGCCATTGCTCAACGAAACGCGCCACCAGCCAACGGTCGCAGGACCGGAGAATGAATCAAAGAGGAACTGCCAACTGCTCTCCAGCACCCCCGTTGCGCCGAAGAGCAGCATCAGCAGCGCAGCCAATCCAATCCCTGCCAGATAGAGGCGGCGAAAAACACCCGACCATCCGTCCTCGTGACCCAGGTCGCCATCGCTCCGCAGAACACTTTGAAAATATCCGACCAGCCCAATCCCTGCGCAGGCCAAGAGCAGGTGGTATAGCCACGCGCTTGGCCAGAGGTCGTTGGTCGCCAGCGGCTCGCCCAAAGCCGACTGAATGATGCCGTCGAGCAGCGCGTAGATGCTCTGTAAGGTGGGAATGAGCGCAGCTGCGGACGCCGTGTAGAGAAAGAACTTGCGTACGGCTGCACGGCTCTCGCCTGCTTCCGCTTGCCGGCGCTGCATGTAGCCCCAGTGGATCAAAAAGAGGGGCGTGCTGACCAACAATAGACCCGCGCTGCGCGCCACGCTGTTGCGTACATAGTCGACTGTGTTCACATCGACCAGTCCGCGCTCGCCTAGCCAGACCGACGTCAAGATGTCCAGCAGCCCCGCAAAGCTGGCAAACGCCACCAGCAAACTGACCAGGGCGACCAGATAGAAATAGAGCCTGCGGATGGTCGCCAGGCGGCTGCTCGAATCGGTTTCTTGTTGCGAAGGGGTGGCTGGCGTCATGGTTAGTAGAAAAATTCCGCGGCGTCGATCTTCCAGCCATCCTCGGTGTGGACGACCTGCACGACGCGTCGATTGCTCCATGTGGTGCGACCGCCAAAAAGCCCCCCCGAGCTGTAGTTGTCGGTTACAAAGGTGACGCTTGCGATCTCCGGGTCATCCTCGTCCACCTCGACGGAGACAATGCGCAGTCGCCGCGATTGGCCATCCTGAAAGCGACCACTGCTCAGCGGCCCATAGGGTGTATCCACATCTGCTTGATCCAGAACCCGTTCGGTATACTGGGCGCGCGCTTGGCAA
>JAAUPU010000646.1 GCA_012032975.1 Caldilineaceae bacterium
GGCACTTCTGCGATCACGTCTGCAGAGACGCCGGTGCCGTCGGCAAAGGTGACCGTGATCCCCAGCGATTGGGTCACCACATGCAGGCTGGTCAGGATGTCGCCATCCTCGTTGATCACCACGCCGCTGCCCAGCCCGTCGCGTTCCTCATCCCCCTCTGCCTCACCGGCGCGATGCACCTGGACCAGCACAATCGAGGGCAAGATCGCCTGATAGACCAGCGACGAAATGGCCGGCTCGCGCGTCGCCTCTGCCAGGGCCGCGGCGACCGCGGCGTTGACTTCCGTTAGTCGTCAACGGTTCGGGCGGCGGCATCAGCCATTGCGCGAGCAACAGCGCCAGGAGTGTGGCCACCACACCCGTGCCGATCGGGATCAGCCGGCGTGCATGGCTGCCGACTCGGCGGATTCGCGCGCGCCAGGGCGAACTGGATTGGGAGCCGCTCGAAGGAGCGGAGCGCGTTTCAGTGACTGGGGTCGCTGGCGTCATTGCCGGAGATTGGGTCGGTCGAAAACGGGGATCGTCAGTTCTGTTCATGGGCGATTACGCTGGCAGTGACGAATGGCAGTGACGAATGGGGCGGTCACGACTGTGACGAGAAATGCGTGTCAAAATGCGCTGTTCACGAAGCTTGCCGTTGCTGGCAGGCCGTCGGGCCGCCAAACGTGGGGACATTGTAACACGAACCGCCCGAAGAAAGATGAGAGTCTTCTGAGAACGGGCAAAGTGGGCTATCCTCAAACAGCTTGGCGCCAATGAGAGAAAAACCATCCACCCGTTCCTGTGACTCGAAACTGTCTGACTATTTGAGCCGTCGCATCCCCGGCGCGCGCCCAACCTCCGTGAACGTTCGCGTGACTTCGTGGACGGTCATCTTCCTTCTATGGCCCTGCATTCTCGCAACCCGCCGTTGGCCGTGTTTCGACGCGCTCCGGTGGCGCCAAATCTGCGCGTACCGCCACGAAAATCGCAGCAAGCAGAGTCAATTGGAACAAGGCTGACGTTGTGCGCATCCATGTTGCGTATAATATGTTAATGGTTTGTATAACTTTCGCACAATCTGTCCATCCAACTCTGTACAAAGGAGACAAACGCATGATTCGATTAGCACTTTCGGCTTTGCTGGCGCTGGCGTTCTTCGTCGGCCTGATAGCAACACCCGCGTCCGCGCAGTCGGCCGATATCGTCGACACCGCGGTGGAGGCCGGAAATTTTGAGACACTTGTAACGGCTGTGAGCGCCGCAGGCCTTGTTGAGGCGCTGAAATCGGAGGGGCCATTTACCGTTTTTGCTCCAACCGATGAAGCATTCGCAGCGCTTCCGGCCGGGACGGTCGAAGCGCTCTTGGCCGACCCAGAAGGCGATCTCACCCAGATCTTGCTCTTTCACGTCGTGCCAGGCAAAGTCTTGGCCGCTGATATAAGCGACGGTCTGGAAGCTGAAACATTGCAGGGAGCCACTTTGACCTTCACAGTTGGCGATGATGGTTCGGTGATGGTCAACGATGTCCCTGTGATCGCCACCGATATCGAGGGCGCCAACGGCGTGATCCATGTGATTGATTCGGTCCTTCTACCCCCGGCAGAAATGGCCGAGCCGGAAGTTGAGGCAGCGGAAGAGTCCCAGGTCGCGATGGCAATGGACGAGCCAATGATGGCTGACATCGTGGACACCGCAGTCGAAGCGGGAAGTTTCGGAACGCTGATCGCCGCGGTGCAAGCCGCTGGCCTGGAGGAGGCGCTGCGTGGTGAGGGTCCATTCACCGTCTTTGCGCCGACCGATGAAGCTTTTGCGACCCTTCCTGAAGGCACGATAGAGGCGCTGCTGGCCGACCCGACCGGCGATCTGGCTCAGATTCTGCTCTATCATGTGGTATCCGGCAAGGTGATGGCCGGTGACGTCACCGATGGTCTCGAGGCCGCAACTTTGCAAGGCGCTACGGTCGCCTTCACCGTTGGGGCAGATGGCAGCGTCAAGATCAACGATGCCGCCATCATCGCCACCGATATCGAGAGTGCCAACGGCGTGATCCATGTCATCGACGCGGTCCTCCTGCCGCCGGCCGAAATGGCCGAGCCCAAGGTGGAAGCGGAGATGGAAGCGCCGAAAGCGTCGACCGCCCCTGAGATGAACACGCAGAGCGATCAGAAGCGAATGAAGCAGCATCATGGCTCAGAGCGTCAGGGGGAGCGTCACCACCAACCCCATCGCCAGCAGTGGCAGCAAGGCCCCAGTGGCAACCGGTGTGGTTCGTAGTCAAGCGCCGGACTGAATGTTCACCAGGTAACAGTTCCTGAAAGCCGGGGCGATTCATCGAATCGCCCCGGCGTCTTTTTGTGCAAGGTATGCGGCGAACAGCCAGATGGTTGCACAGGCGTTTGCCTTTTGGCGTAAATTCGGCACCAAGTTCGGCTGGGCTTGCGGGTCGTAGGATCAATTATTTCGAGATTGGAAGAAATCTGACATGAATGCACAATGTTTGAGCGTACTATGTCCACAGTTTGTTAATTGTTTGCATAGGCAAGTTGATTAACGGACTGGCATAAGAAACCTTATGTATCCATGTGAAGTGGCGTAAGCCACACAAAACGAACACCACAGGAGAATTTGCAATGGCTCGAAAACTGATGTTTCCCCTACTCTTGATTGCTGCGTTGGTCTTTGCAGCATGTGCTGCGCCGGCCACAGAAGCGCCCGCGCCCACTGAAGCGCCCGCGCCCACCGAAGAACCAGTGGCTGAAGAACCCACCGAAGAGCCAATGGCCGAGGAAGAGATGGCCGAAGGCGAGATGGCCGACATCGTCGATACCGCGGTAGCCGCTGGCGACTTTGGCACGCTGGTCACAGCAGTGGAAGCGGCTGGCCTGGTCGATGCGCTGAAGGGCGAGGGTCCGTTCACCGTCTTTGCGCCCACCGATGCGGCATTCGCTGCGCTGCCCGAAGGCACGGTTGATGCGCTGCTCGCCGACCCCTCTGGCGACCTGACCCAAATCCTGCTCTATCATGTGGTGCCTGGCGCAGTGATGGCCGCTGACGTGACCGATGGTCTGGAAGCTGAGACCTTGCAGGGCGGTATGCTGACCTTCGTCGTGGCTGAAGATGGTTCTGTCACGGTCAACGATGTCGCCGTGGTCGCCACCGACATCGCGGCCGCCAACGGTGTCATCCATGTCATCGACGGTGTGATTCTGCCTGTCGCAGAAGAAGAAGCCGCCATGGCCGAGGAAGAGATGGTCGAAGGCGAGAAGGCCGACATCGTCGATACTGCGGTAGCCGCTGGCGACTTTGGCACGCTGGTCACAGCAGTGGAAGCGGCCGGTCTGGTCGAT
>JAAUPU010000647.1 GCA_012032975.1 Caldilineaceae bacterium
CGTGCAAGGAAAACCCGGAAAGCCGCCGGGCCGGCGAGAACGCGCCGCTCCTGGCCTGGTTGGAGGAGGAGCCAACCGCGACCGCCCGACTGCGGCCCTGGCTCGTGATTCTCTGTGGGCTGGCTCTGCTCAATGCGCTGCTCTTTGGCCTGCACTGGTTTGGCCTGGCGCCGGCCTACTGGCGCTACACGCTGGCGCTCTATGCCCTGCTCTACCTGCTCGCCTCGCGCGGCGTCGGTGCGGTCTTTCACGAGGCCATGAAGATGCGCGATACGCTCCAGCAGTTGACGGCTGTCTTTGCCCACCTGGAGGCCTTTTCCTACCGGGGCAGCCCCAAGCTGGCCGAATTGTGTGCGCCCTTCCGCGAGCCGGGTCATTCTCCCTCCGCAGCGTTGGGTCAGGTGGCGCGCGTGGCCGCCGCCACCGGCATCCAGGGCAACCCGCTGATCGCCATCGCCGTCAACCTGGTGCTGCCGTGGAACCTGTTTTTCGCATATCGATTGACGCTTGCCAAGCAACAGATCCGCGGGCGGCTTTCGATCTGGCTCGAAGCTTGGACCGAGTTGGAGCTCTTGTCTGCGCTGGCCAACTTTAGCTATCTGAACCCAGACTATGCCCTGCCACATGTCGCTTCCTCCTCTGAACGCAGCGGGTCTGTCCTGGATGCACGCCGACTCGGCCACCCCCTGCTTGTCCCCGAGGAACGAGTATGCAACGATTTCGTCTTTTCAACGATGGGCGAGATTGGGCTGATTACCGGCTCCAACATGGCTGGCAAGAGCACCTTCCTGAAGACCGTCGGCATCAACATGGCGCTGGCCTATGCGGGCGCTCACGTGGCTGCGGTTCGCCTGGACGTCGCACCGATGCGCCTCTTCACCAGTATGCGGATCAGCGACTCGCTTGCCGAGGGCTACTCCTATTTCTACGCCGAGGTCCAACGCCTCAAACGGCTGCTGACCGATCTCGACGACGCTGATTCAAGCCGCAAGGACGAATGGCCCCTGCTCTATTTGATCGACGAGATTTTCCGTGGCACCAACAACCGGGAACGACTCATCGGCAGCAGCGCGTACGTGCGCAGTTTGGCTGGCAAGCAAGGCGTTGGACTGATCTCCACCCATGATCTGGAGTTGGCGCGGCTGGCCGACGAAAACGAGATGATCACCAATTACCACTTCCGCGATGACATCACCGCGGGCAAGATGAGCTTCGACTACGTGATTCGCCGCGGGCCATGCCCCACCACCAATGCCCTCAAGATCATGGCGCTGGAAGGATTGCCGGTCGATTGGTCAGACGGTGGGTCTATGGTCAGCCAGGGGTCCGCGGGATGATGCGGCGCAGACCTATAGCCCGCGCGCTTCCGCTAGGCTGGCTGCTGTTGGCCCTGCTGCTGACCCTTGCGGTCTGCGGCGATGGGTGGGTTGCGCATAGCCAGAACATGGAATTGCCACGGCGCAGCTTCCGCGACGACCAGGTGATGAAGGTCATTTCGACCATCGACCGAGAAGATGGCGCACCGGGCTATCATAGCAGCGTGGTCGTCCATCAAGGCTATATGGTCGAGGTCTACTCCAACGGCTCGACCCATCCCGCCGGCGGCTTCGCCTTTTACGACATCTATAACCCCGGCGAACCCAGGCTGATTGCACGAAAACAGGATCTGATCGGGCTGGACGAGCAACATGCCATCGGCTTCAGCAACAGTTATCCCGGCGAAACCGTCGCGCTGTTGGCCGAAAGCGGCGTGCAATTCTGGGATTGGAGCGACATCCGCTCCCCCCGTCAGTTGAGCTATCTCAAACTGGAGGGCGTCACCAGCGGCTATGCGACCGGCGCGTGGTGGCTCTTCTGGCAAGCGCCCTATCTCTATCTCAGCGGCGCATCCAACGGCATCTTCATCATCGATGCCAGCGATCCATCCAACCCCTTTCTGGTCGAGCGAGGGGATGGGCAGCCCAATCCGATCCCCAACAGCCAAACCGGCGGCTTTCGCGTCGGGCCGATCTTTGCGGTCGGCAACCTGCTCGTCATCTCCAGCAATGAGGGCGCTGGCTATGCGACGCTGGACATCAGCGACCCAAAGAACCCCGTCCTCACCGCCAGCATCCTCGACGGCACACCGGCCTCCTACAGCAGCATGGTCAACGGCAACCGCATCTACGCGGCAGGGACCGACAATCGCCTGCACGGTTTTGAGATCTCCGACCCAAGCCACATCAAGCGACTCGACTCGACAAATATGGGCGGACGCGGCGGCTATCTGACCATCCAGGATGGGATTGCCCACGTGGGCGCTTCTGATCACTACGCGAAAGTCGATGTCTCTGACGATCAAGATTTCCGGCTGCTTGGCACGGCCTCATCTGGAATACGCGGCCGGGACGAAGATTTCGCTGTCGTTCTGGGCAATCTGGTCGTGGTCAGCGACGACCACGGCAACGGCAGCACCCTCATCCCCCATCAAGCCGAACCGGATACCTTTGCACCACAAGTGACCATGGTCTCACCGGCTGAAGGTGCGATCCGGCAGGCGCGCACCAGCCGGATCGGTCTTACCTTCAGCGACCGCATCGACCTGCGCACAGTGGACAACACAACGTTCATCGTGCGTCCGCTGGATGGTGAGGCGCTCCCCGGCAAATATAGCAGCCAGACCGGGATCGTCAACTTCACCCCTGATGAACCATTGGAAGCGGCCGCAACCTATGAAATCATCGTGCCGGCCAATGGTATCAGGGACGTGAGCGGCAATGGCACCGACCGCGCGTTTCGCGCCACATTTTCTACCGGCGCAAATCTGGGATCGTCACTGATCTGTGAGGTGCGCACGGCTGAGCGGGGCGAGGTGCATCGGCCGGCCGAATTGACAGCCAGACTGGTCAAGGGCGGCGGCCGGTTGACCTATACCTGGGATTTCGGTGACGGAACACCCAACTCCGCTCCGCTCTCGGCCGGCGGGACCGCCCACCTGTTTGACGCTCCAGGCCACTACACCGTGCGCGCTACCGTGTCGAACGGCGTTGACGCTACGGCGTGCGCGGGTCTGCAAACCATCGCCCATCCCATACGCGAGGGGCAGGCGCCGACCTCATCGACCATCCTGCTCGACCGTTCTGGCACCCAGGTTTGGAATGTCAACCCCGACCATGACAGCGTCACGGCTGTCGACGCGGTCACACTCAAGAAGATGTTCGAGGCGCCGGTGGGTCGCCAGCCACGCACCCTGGCCCAGGCCCATGACGGCACAATCTGGGTGGTGAACGAAGTGGATGCCTCCATCAGCGTGCTCGACGGCGCGGGTGCGCAGGTGGCCACGATCGG
>JAAUPU010000648.1 GCA_012032975.1 Caldilineaceae bacterium
GAGCGACAAAGGGAAAATGACAAGATGACAGGATGACAGGATGACAAGATAACCCATGCATTTTTCATCCTGTCACCTTGTGATACTGTTGGTCTACCTTACGAAGGGTAGAAATGGACAAGAGAGTCAAAGTGTTCAAGCGATTGCCAACGCCAAAGCGGGCTGGGGGGCTAGTTCAGCGAAAGCAGAGACTCTGGTGCGAGCGCGGGCATGGTTAAGTAGCCAAGCGGCCAGGCGTAGGCAATTGAGTGCGGCGGCGGTGGCCAGATGTTGCAGGCGAGTTTTTTCTTCGCCGATGAAACGGGCGCAGCGCAAGCCCAAGGCACGTGTGCCTTGGGAAATGGTGCCTTCAATGCCGGCGCGCCGTTGATAGCGTTGTTGAAAGGGGGCTTCAAGTTGCTCAATGCGCCGCTGTTGCAGGAGTTCATGCTGTTGCTGGGTGGGTTGGAGATGCAAGGCGCGCGGGGCCGTTTCTGCCTGCGTACAACGGCTGCGGACCGGACAATCCCGGCAATCAGCGGCCTGGAAACGAACCGTGATGGCGGCATCGCCGGCCTGATCGGTGGTCGGCGACCAGACGTGGCTGGTGTGGCCTTGCGGACAGGTGACGGTTTCGGCCGGCCAATCGACGACAAAGTGGGCAATGTCATAGCCGGTTTGCTGGCGCGCTTGCCAACTCGTGTCCGGGCGCATGGGGCCACAGAGGTCGATGTCGTAGGTTTGCTGACTGGTCACAACGTGCTCAATGTCGATATAGCCGGCATCGACCAGATGTTCTGCCGGGAGGAGCGCTTTCTCATCCAGCGCTTGGTGAATCTTGGGCAAGGTTTGGCAATCTGGCTCGGTGGCGGGCGTGGTCTCGACATGGGTAATGATGTGGGGCAGTTCGCCGTCACAGCTTTCGGTCAGATGCACCTTGTAGCCCGTCCAAGTCGTCTGGCGTTTGCGGCTGTAGCGCGCCTGCGCATCGTAGGGCGAGTTGACCATGCGTTCAGCCGGCGGCACGTTGCCGCTCGCCCGCCAGCGCACCTGCTCGTCGACCTGCTCATACTGCTGCAGCCAGACCAGCCAGAGAACCTGAACGGCCGGCAGCGCTTTCAGAAAGGCGGGGGTCTCGTCGGCCAGTAACACCTTGAGCAACTGATAGCCATCCTGACCGATGGTCTCAACCAGTGCTTGGCGTTCGCTTTCCTTGCTCGGCAGCTTGGCTTCTTCGATGCGACTGCTGTAGCGGTCGAACCAGTCGGGCGGCACCCAACTCAGCAACCAGCTGCGCCCTTCAATCGCCAGTTGATTGAGGGCATGACGCAAGGTTTCGCCGACCAACTCGATACGGTTTAGCGTGCGTATCGCCGCCAAAACCTGGGTGCTATCCGTGCGTTGCTGGCCCCGTTCTTTGACCAGCCCTTGCTCGCGTAGCCGCGCCAACGGCTTTTCAAAGAGCCGTTCCGCCGCTTGGTGGGCAATGAGACGCGCCCTGGGCCCGCAAACTCGCTCAATACGCTTTGGTCAAAGCCGCTATAGCTTAACTCGACCCCCAGCAGATATTTCCAGTCGATGCGGCTACAGACCATCTGCGCTGCCTGACGGTCACTCAGCCCTTCCATATATTGGAGCAACGTCACCGTCGCCAGCATCACCGCCGATAGGCCGGCTTCGCCTTTCCAAGCATAGAGGTCGCTGAAGTCTGCTTCATTAAAGAGCACGCCATGCTCATCGCGTAACCGCAGCAGCGGATTGCCTTTGCGAAAACTGGCTTTCGCCA
Organism: Caldilineaceae bacterium; assembly: GCA_012032975.1. The sequence goes on from JAAUPU010000648.1 coordinate 1,766, forward strand.
CCCGCATCGTATCCGCCGGGATCGTTTCACCTATCGCGTTGGGCTGACTCATCTTGCGCTCCTTGTTTGCTTGAACCAGACTTTCTTTCATTTGGCTGCGCTTACTCTAACACAACTTCGCTGCCATTTTTGCTTTTCTACCTTCGTAAGGTAGACCAACAGTATCACAAGGTGAAGGGGTGACAAGATTGCCTATGCGCTCACCCCTTCACCCGCTCACCCTGTCGCCGCATAATCGTAGAGACGCAAAATCTTGCGTCTCTACGTTAGGTTTGCGTGTGTTCGATTAGGTTCTGTTAATATTTCAGTCTACGCCGCTGTATGGAAACGACCTCTCGTTTCTGTACGTCACCTGTCACAGCATAAATGTCAACAGAATCTAGTGTATCATCCAGTCATAATTGTCGCGTTATTCTGTGTCATAAACGGGCATCCTTCAACCTGAATTTTTAGCAGAGACGTAGATGTACGAGGCTTCGTCGTGAGCCAGTTGCCGCTTCTAGCTACAACCGATAGCACTTGTACAAAGCACCTGAAGGTGATAGTCACTGTCCACTAAAAGTCGGCAAGACGAACGCAGCTTCTGGACAGTGACTGTCACCTGGATCGAAAAAAAGCAGGGAACAAGAATGAATCAATGCATCAATTTCTTTGCCATCACGCTCGTTTGGCTTCTTTTCGGCTTAGGTTCAGCCCAAGCGCAGATTGATTGGCCTGCCAACCTCGTCGAACCGCCCAACGCCACCGAACCCACGACCGTCGAGATGAGCCTTTATCTGGACGACGTGAGCCGGATCGATGTGGCACCCATACCTATGAGGTAACGGGCCAACTGGTGATGGAATGGCACGACGATCGCCTGCGCGCCCTATTTGAACCCAATGATGTCCGCAAGTCGATAGAGTTTGAGGGCAGCGCCGTGCCCACTACCCTTGGCAAACTTTGGCATCCAGCCGTGGAAATCATGAATGAACGGGGACAGCGCCACACCGGCGTGCGGTCGCTGGACATTCACCCTGATGGGCGGGTGAAGCTTTACGAGAAATTCGACAGCCTGGCCCACATCGAGGGTGATATGCATCTCTTCCCTTTTGTCCAGGCTGATCTGCGGCTCGCCTTCAGTGCCTTTGTGCAAAATCAGTCTGAACTGCTTCTCCAGGCAGAAAGGTTTGAATTCGAATACGGACGGCCTGCGGATGCGGTTATTATTGGGCCTTGGAATTTTGTCTCAATGAACTCTGAAGACACGATCACCCGGCGTTCCGATGAGCCTGACGTCACTTACCCGCGCGTTGACTTCGTGTTGACGGTGGAGCGCAGCCGGTTGTCCGGCATTTCCATCTTTATTCTGCCGATTCTGCTCATTATCGTCTGTGCTTCCTCCTTACTGTGGCTGGATATTGCAGAGGCCATCCAGTATGTGGCTTCACGAGTCGGCGGCACGCTGACCCTGCTACTCACCACGGTTGCACTGCAACTGACCTTGGAGTCGCGGCTGCTAGTGTCCATTACCTTACCCTGATGAACCTGTTAGTGTATGTGACCATTCTCTTGCTC
>JAAUPU010000649.1 GCA_012032975.1 Caldilineaceae bacterium
GCCCAGGAGCAATGGCAGCCGGTCATCGATGCATTCAAGGCCGAGCACCCGAACATTGACATTGCGATCGAGTCCACCGCCGGCAGCGGCGCGGCCATCTATCCCGATGTCTTGAAGACCTCCATGGCCTCTGGCAGCCCGCCAGACCTCTTCTTCATGTGGGGTGGCTCCATTGCCGAGCCATTCATCAATGCAGGACAGGTCATGGACCTCACGTCGTACTATGAAAAGTATGGATGGCAGGAAAACTTCGCCCCCTGGGTGATCGACCGCATCTCCTCGGATGGCAAGCTGTATGGCGTGCCCTATCATGCGCGAGGCATGGGCTTCTGGTATCGCAAGGACATCTTCGAGGCGAATGGCTGGACGACGCCGACTACCTTTGCCGAACAGGAAGCGTTGTGCGCGGCCATGAAGGAACAGGACATGTACTGCATCAGCCTGGGCGGCAAGTTTGGCTGGCATCCCATGCGCCTGCTCGACTATTTCATCGAGCATAACTGCGGCCCGGATCTGCACGACAAGCTCAACCGCCTGGAAGAGAGCTGGGATCAGCAGTGCGTGATCGACTCGTACACCATGTTCCAGAATTGGATCAACGATGGCTGGGTAACGCCTGACTTCTTGACCGTCGCGCCCGGTGATTCGCGCTTCCCGTTCATCGCCGGCGAAGCAGGTCTGGTGCTGGAAGGCGACTGGTACGAAGGCGTGCTCAAGACCGACGAGCAGGATGTGGCGAATTTCGACTTCTACCTGCCGCCCACCGACCACGAACCGCTGCGCTTCTCGACCTTCCCCGAGCAGTGGATGATACCGGCCGGCGCAGAGCATCCTGATGAGGCTGCCGAGCTGATCAACTTCATCACCAGCGCCGATGTGCAGATGGCGCACTTCATCAACGACTTCTCGGCTTCGGCGACTATCGGCGTGAACCCGGACTGTTCGGAGTGGCCGTTGAGCTGCAAATGGCGAGAGTACATCCTTTCGGCGGAGAGCACCCATCCGCCCACGGACCAGGCTTTCGTCAAGGAATTGATGGACGGCTTCTTCGAGGTTCAGGCTGCGATCGCCGCGAACCAGATGACGCCGGAAGAGGGCGCGGCATTGATGCAGCAGCGCGCAGAAGAGTGGCAAGCAACTCAGTAAGTAGTGGTTAGGAAATCGTGCTTCATAGGCAGTGGGCTTCCCACTGCCTATGAAGCGAGGTGAGGCAGTCAACATCGTTGCGGTCAACCGGGTAAATTTTCATGGCAATCACGGCAGCAGAGACCAAATCTATCGAACACGCGGCACGGCGTAGACGCCGGCCGTTCCGGCTGACGCCCTATCTGTTTCTTGCGCCGGCGCTCATCTGGTACCTGATCTTCCTGGTCTATCCAATGTACCAATCGCTGGTGATCAGCTTCATGGACTGGGATGGGTTGTCGGCAAATATCGAATACATTGGGCTGGAAAACTATCGCCGCATCTTTTTCGAGGATGACACCGCGCGACTGGCGCTGCGCAACAACATCCTATGGACCATCGGCACGCTCCTGATCCCTATCGTGATCGGCCTGTTCTTGGCGGTTGTGCTGGATCGCAAGTTGCGCGGCCGGACCATCATGCGCGCCGTCTTTTACGGGCCGGCGATCCTGCCCCTGGTGGCTGTCGGCATGATTTGGGCGTGGATGTATAACCCACAGTTCGGCTTCATCAACGAAGCGTTGCGCGCGGTGGGGCTGGACTTCCTCGCGCGCGGCTGGTTGTCGCTCTTCGAGACGGCGCTGGCTGCCACCTTCGTCACCGCTGTCTGGGGTGGCGTGGGTTTTCCAATGGTGCTCTATCTGGCGGCGCTGCAAGCCATCCCCCAGGAGCAGTACGAAGCCGCCAAGATGGACGGCGCAAACGGTCGCCAACTCTTCTTTCGTATAACGTTGCCCTGGCTGCGCGAAGCCCATGTCATCGTCTTTTCGTTGGCGGTGATCAACTCGTTCAAGACATTTGATCTGATCTATACCATGACCTATGGCGGCCCCGGACGAGCGACGCAGGTGTTGGGTACCTGGATGTACTTCAACACCTTTCAATACTATCATGCAGGCTATGGCGCGGCCATCGCCTGGGTGATTGCCGGTATCACGCTGGTGATGGCCGTCCCGTACATTCGGCGCATGTCGAGTGATTAAGGCCGTTCCCAACACTCATCCGCTACACAGTACAACAGACTGCTCGAGTTGGAGTTGAATAGATGGCTCAAGAACCGGTCAGCATGAGGGCGCAAGAACGATTCACCAATACTGTTTTCTACGTGCTCCTGGTCATCATGGCCGTGGCCTGGCTGACGCCGTTCTTGATCATCGTGCTGACTTCAGTGCGCAGCATGGGCGACCTGATCAGCAATGGCGTCTTTGCCTGGCCAGAGGAGTTCGTCTTCGCAAATTTCAGCCGTGCGTGGAATATCGGCGGGTTTTCGACCTACTTCCGCAACAGCCTGACGCTGATCATTATGAAGGTGCCGCTGGGGATCGTCATCGCATCGCTCGCGGCCTATCCGCTGGCCAAGATGGACTTTCGCTTCAACAACCTGATCTTCATCTTCTTCCTGGTCGGCATCGCCATCCCCGTTCACGTGACTTTGACGCCGCTCCTGGTGATGATGAAACAGATAGGCATACAGGGTACGCTCTTTGCCCTCATCCCTCCCTATGTCGTCTTCGGCCTGCCCTTCCAGATCTTCGTCATGCGCGGCTTCTTTCGCACAGTGCCTTCAGAGTTGCTGGAGGCGGCGCGCATGGATGGCTCCTCGGAATGGGGTGCGTTTTGGCGCATTTTGATGCCCCTTTCCGCGCCCGCGCTGGCCACGCTTTTTATCATCGATGCGTTGGCCACCTGGAATGAACTGCTGATGGCGTTGGTCTTGATCAGCGCCAGCAAGTGGCGCACCGTGCCGGCCGGCCTGCTCCAATTCCAGGGCGAATTCTCGTCGCAATACACCCAGCTCATGGCCGGCGTCCTGATCTCGATCACACCCGTTGTCATGCTCTATATCTTTCTGCAACGCTACATGGTTGCCGGTCTGACCGCTGGCGCGCTCAAAGAATAGCCAGGAAAGCAACCCTGATATGTGAAGTGGGATAGGTGATCGCACGCGAGAGGCAGGTGATGTCCAGATCTACGATGGCCAATCCGATCGACCCCATTCGGACATACTCACTCGATTACTAGCAAAGGAGTGGAAACATGAGTAGACAGATCAACCGGCGCGATTTCCTACGCGTCAGCGCCATGAGCGCCATCGGCGTCGCCGTGGCTGGCTGTGGAGGCGGTGCTGCGCCGG
>JAAUPU010000650.1 GCA_012032975.1 Caldilineaceae bacterium
CCGAAAAGGAGTTCTACACCCAGCCGATCGAGGCGGTGTTCGAGCAAGCGATCACGGCGATGCTCGACAAGGGCGGCTCGGTGTTCCTGACCCATGCGGCCGAGGACCTACTGCGCGACCTCCCCTATCGCGTGCGCCACCACGTGGCCGTGCGCCTGTTCGACCGGATGCGCGCGAGCTTCCATCTCCAGCAGGTCGGCCTGGACGGTGGTCAATTGCCAGCGCGGTTTGCCATATTCCATGCGCACACCCTCTTTGGCCAGCGTGTCGCGGGTGAACTCGAACGCGGCGCGTCCGATCCCGATCGCGCTCGCGGCCACGATGGGACGGGTGGCGTCAAAGGTCTTCATCGCGCCTTTGAAGCCCTTCGACCCCGCGCCCGATTTGGCCTCCACATCGCCGAGGATATTCTCGGCGGGAATCCGGCAGTTGTCGAAAATGATCGACGCGGTGTCGCTGGCGCGGATGCCCAGCTTCTCCTCCACCTTGACGATGGTTGCGCCCGGTGTGCCGGCTTCGACGACAAAGGGCTTCATGCCGGCGCGACCCGCAGCCTTGTTCACCGTCGCCCAGACCACGATCAGCCCATCCGATTCTTGAAGCGCCAAGCTGCCGCTGGTGCAGAAGATCTTCTGGCCATTCAGCACCCACTCGTTGCTCTCTTCGTCGAAGGTCGCTGTGGTCTGGATGTTGCTGGTGTCGGAGCCGGCCTGGGGTTCGGTCATGGCCATCGCACCCCACTTGGGTTCGCCTTCGGTGAAACGGCGCAGGAACCGCTCCAGTTGGCCGGGCGTGCCCACGGCGTTGATGGCTGCGCCGGCAGCGCGCTGGCCGGGATGCAGAGATAGACGCCGGCATCGCCCCAACTGAGCATCTCGATCATATGCACCAGGCTCAGATTGGCGATGCTGGCTTTGGTCTCGCCGGAGCCATTGGCGCCGTTGGAGCTTGGCTTATCTTTGCCATTCTTGGCCCGTTCGGCACGCGCCAGCGCGGCCTCCAGGTTGAACTTTTCCATCTCCTTCATCTGGGGCCACATCATGTTGACAAACTTGACCGGCCGCGTATGCTCGTGGTCGTCCAAAAAACGACTCTCCGGGCGCATCACATTCTCCGCCACCATGTGGACAGATTGAAGCTGCTTCTCGATGGCGTCCGGCGTTTTGAATTCTATTGGCATGTTACTCTCTCCAGTTGGTTGATTCGCATTCTAGACCCTCGCCGCTTCAAGCCATCAACAGGCCATCCCAGGTAGCAAAGCCGCGGCCATTACGCATCCACAACTCGACGGGGTGGTCGCGCACATAGCCGTGGCCGCCCAATACTTGCACCGCGCCATCGGTCACTTCCATGACCATGTTGTCGGCGTAGAGTTTGGCCAGCGCAGCCGACTTGGTGGCGTCCTCGTTGTGATCCAGTTTGTAGGCGGCTTCCCAGCACATCAGCCGCGCGCCCTCGATCTCGATGCGCATGTTGGCCAGCATAAAGGCGATGCTCTGGCGGTGGGCAATCGGTTCGCCGAAGGCCTCGCGCTCCTTGGCATAGCCCAGCGCATATTCATAGGCGGCGCGCGCCTGTCCCACGGCCATGGCGGCCAGCGCGATGCGGCTGACGGTCAGCAAGCGATTCAGACGAATCCCCTTCAGCCCGCCCAACCGGTCTTGCTTGGCCACGGCCACATCGTGGAAGCTGACCTGATACATGGGCAGAGAGCGCGCACCCATCTGCGTGACCGGGTTGCCCACCTGCACGCCGGTCTGATCGCCAGAGACGATAAAGGCCTGGGTCGTGCCATTTTCCTGGGCATAGACCAGGAAAAGCTCGGCATCCTTGGCCAGCGGCACCAGGGTCTTCGTGCCGTTGATCAGATAGCCATCACCCTCTTTCTCGGCCGTGGTGGCCAGATTGGCCGGGTCGAATTGAAAGACCGGTTCGACCAGGGCGGCAGTGGCCTTGGGCGCGCGCTCCTCGCAAAAGAGGGGCAGATAGCTCTCTTTCTGCTTTTTGCTGCCAAAGAGCGCAATGGGAATGGCAAAAGATTGGGTGCCAACAGCACCATGCTGATGCCCACATCGCCCCAACCCATCTCTTCCAGATAGAGCGCGCTGGTCAGCGCCGAGTACTCGCCAAAGCCGCCGTAGTCTGGCTCGACGCTGCCAGGCAAAAGCCCAAGCTCCCAGCCCATCTGCGAAAGATCATCGGGCACGTTGTGGCTTTCTTCGGCTTCGCGATAGTGGGTGCGCAGTTCCTGCTCGGCAAAACGGCGCACCGTCTCCACCAACATTTTCTGCTCTGAAGTCATATCGAACGCATACATAATCACTCCAATTTCTCTGGAAAACGGCGCATGACCGATCAAAGGCATCGGACCGCCCAGGTTGTGCAAACACTGCGTGTTTCTGCAAACAAGTCGTGGTTGTGAATGATTCGCCGGGTGCGGCGAGGGTTCGGTGAAAGCCGACGATTCTTATAATTGTACGATATTGCGGAGATGTTTTGCCGCGGTTGTGATCGGGTTAGGTTGGACGTTTCGCCAACATGCAAGCCCAATTGAACGCGATGATTTGATGGGCATATGCACCTGGGGTACAATGGCGTTCGTCATTATCCGAGCAGGAGGTTGTGAAGAGACCTGCGCCGCACAGGAAGTAGAACAGATGAAGATGCCAGTCAAATCGCCGGCAGAGTGCAACACCATCGAAGAGATCCGCGCCGAGATCGACCGCATCGACCGGCAGCTTTTGAGTTTGTTGGGCGAACGTTTTGGCTATGTCAAAGCCATCACGCGCTTCAAGAAGACCGAGGAAGATGTGCGTGCGCCCCAGCGTTATCAAGCTGTCCTCACCCAGCGGCGTGCCTGGGCCGAGGATGAAGGGCTTGACCCCGACGTCATCGAGCAGATCTACAAAGACCTCATCGCCTACTTCATCGCCGAAGAGTTGAAAGATCTGCCAAAGGCCTCCGTCAACCCGCAATGAGCAGTGGGCAGGGCAACGCCGTCCAACCTGCGGCCACCCAAGTCGCGCTGGTCCACGACTGGCTCAACCAGGTGGGTGGCGCGGAGAGCGTACTCGAAGAGCTGGCCGCGCTCTTTCCTCGGCGCCCGTCTACACCAGTATGTACGCCCCCCAACGCATGCCCGATGCCTACCGAAGTTGGGCGATCCACACCAGCTTCATGCAGCATCTGCCCGGCGTCATCGACCACCATCAGCGCTATCTGCCCATCTATCCCCTCGCCTTTGGCCGCACCGATCTCTCTGCCTACGATCTGGTGATCAGCAACAAGAGCGGCTTCTGTCACGGCGTCAAGACCCGCG
>JAAUPU010000651.1 GCA_012032975.1 Caldilineaceae bacterium
GCGTGACGCCCTGTTCCACTCCAGAGATAACAGTGAACCCAGTCACCGATCTCGTCGAACATCGAAAGCCCAGGCACGATTCGTTTCATCGATCTTGCTTGCCGGTGGAGGGGGCGGGGCGGGTTGGGGCGATGGGTCGAGGCGAGAAGGGATGGGAAAACAGACGGCGGCTGCTATCTGTTCCCATTGCGCAGATAATCTCCCTTTGTGCTGCCGAGATGACGCAAGCGCGCGCGTGGATGCTCAATGGCTGCATCCAATTCGGCCGACGTTAGCCCGGTAGCTTCGGACAGTTCCATGACTGTGTGAAATGAGGTGTCCTCGATAGCCAAAATGCACGCCCGCTGTCTTTCATCGAGTTTGTAACCGATCCAGACCTTCTCTGGTTCGTTGAGCAGGGCGGTGCGGCAATCAATGCAGCGCCACGCATGGCCGATCAGCAGAGCGTAATCCTGGACTCGACTTGGTGTTTCGATCATCTCTCAACTCGTTTCGCAACGGTCGATCCAGCGTACTCGACATGGACCGCCGCCAATCTAGATCGGCAGGAGACTATGGGCCTCGCGCCGTAGCTGCTTGTGGTTCGATCACTTCGTGTTGAATCACATCCCAGTTGGCCACGGGCCACACCCGCACCCACGCCCTGCCGACGATCAGATCCTGGTTCAGTTGCCCAAAGCGTCGGCTGTCTGTCGAATTCGGGCGATTGTCGCCCATCACAAAGAGATGGTCGGGTGCGACTAGTTCCGGTCCGAAAGAGGCAGAGGAGGACATGGGGTTAGGCCCATAGCTTTCGTCTATTGCCACGCCGTTCACGACCACGGCGCCATTGAGCATTTCGACCGTGTCGCCTGGCAGACCGATCACTCGCTTGATGTAATCTTCGTCGGTGTTGTTGGGGTTGTGGAAGACGATGACGTCGCCGCGAGTGGGTTCGCCGAGCTTGTAGGCCAACTTGTTGACGAGGATGAACTGCCCCTCGTAGAAGTTGGGCTCCATCGAGTGGCTTTCAATGCGGTAATTCTGGACGACCTGCCGGATCACCAGGAAGATCACCAGCGACAATACGATGGTCTCGGCCAGCTCCCGGAAGAGCATCCATGCCGGCGATGGCCCGCTGTTGGCCTGTTCACTGTTCAGCGCCGCATCTGGGGAGTGAAGCTGCGTTGGTTCGTCGGGCAAAAGCTCGCCGGACAGGACGTCACTAGTCAAGACAGCATCTGGCTGGAGCGTATATTGGTCACCCATGTTGTTGGTGGAATCTGTCATAAAGAGTCTCGAACTGCCTTCATGCACGCTCCCGAAAGCCAGGAACCGGGGCATTATAACACCCCCCTGTACAGCCGCCAAGAAAAATGGCATTATCCAAAGCTTCGCCACTTATCCCAAAAAATTACCCAAATATCCCAAATGGCGTGTGACCACCTGCCGGGCTTAACTCAAATTCTCCTCGCCTGCGCCAGTGGAAACCGAACAAGTCTTACCGCTCATCTTTAACCCAAATATCCAATTGGGATATTTGGGAAGGGATTGCGCAAAACGCGAACAACTCCGCTTGCCTGTCTACACCAACCTGCTCCAGTTCAACCTGCTCTACTTCAAGATATAGCGTGTACCCCGCTTGTCGCCGATCTTCAGCAGCACGCCCTTGTTGACCAGGTCGGCCAGGTCCAGCCGCAAGCTCTCGGCGCCGACGTGCGAGCAGAGTTCGCGGTATTCCCGGTTGGTAATTGTGCCCTCGCGCTGCACGTACTCCATCGCCTTGATCTGGCGCTCGTTCATGTTCTGTTCCCACTCGGGCATGACGCGAGACGGATCCTGGAGGTTATACAGCGTCACAGAGAATCGGTGGTTCGTGGCATCGAAGGTGGGCGGCATGTGCCCCGCGCTGACCATATCCTCGATCATGCGGTCGATGCCCAGGCCCAGTTCCTCGATATATCCCCACTGATAGAGGCCGTTGACCAAGCGCGGATTTCGGCTGTAGTGCTCGTCCACGATGTTGTCGAGGGTGATATGGGCCGGCAGGCCGCCTGGACTTGAGATCTCGAGACGGTCGGTATACATGCGAATCTCAATGCTGCGCCCAGTGAGCCGGTAATCCCGATGGGCGACCGCATTGACCAATGCCTCGCGTACGGCTGATTGAGGGTACTCGGTGACCTCCTGGCGATGCAGGCCGCGCACCTCCGCCCGTTTGTCCATCTCTTCCCAGATCACACGCCAGGCTCGGTCGATGATCTGGGGCAGCGGGCCAAGGAACTCCTCGCGCCGGCCATAGCCAAAACTGCCCTCTGGACCGCGCGGCGAGCTGTCTGCAAATTTCACGAAGATTGCCCGGCTGTGGGGCAGGAAGAGCTGGGGTTCGGTGCCAAAGAGCATCAGCCCGCTGACCGTCGGCGTCCGATCTTCAGTCAGCGCGCCGATCTGCTGGAGCAACCTGTCCTTGGGCATGATGGTGTGGCGCGGGTTGCGCTTCTGCCGCCGCTCGATATAGTCGTCGATCACATCTTCGTTGAGGTCTTCGCGCTTGGCGCCAGGCACGACCTGGATCTCAAAATCGCCGACCGGTCGGTTGGCCAGCAACTGTTCCACATCGACGCCCTCGATGGGTCGGTTTTCGGCGCCTCGGCGCACCATGACCCGCCCATCCCATAGCGCGTGCAGGTCGCTGCTGCGCGGTACGTGGAGCAACACAATGGCGCCACCGTCCACCTGTTCATGCTGCCAGTCGGTGCGCACAGGCGGTCGACAAAGGCGTAACGCCGCCTCCAATGCATCGTCCGCGTCTTCCTCCAAGAGAAGATGGCTAGAATGGCCAGACGCGTCGGCGCCCAACACCAATGTGCCGCCCTCGCTGTTGGCGAACGCGGTCAGAAATTCCGCGATCTGTTCCGCGTCCAGGAGAGGCAAGAATGCCAGTTGTGGACCCGGCTTCTGGTGCAAGAGGGAGAGATTTTCCTGCTTCATGTCGAGATTCAGTCCATCCACCATCGACCTCAAGCCGGTTCCGCTGCCAAGAACCGGCAACTGCTATCGCTCGCGGTTAGAGGGATTCATCGGCCAGCGGATCGGCGAGAGAATCGACCAACTCGGCACCGTCTGAATCGGCACCGTCTGAATCGGCGCCGTCTACATCAGCCTCGTCCAAGTCGCTGTCGGGGATATCATCGATACGATCCATGACTCGGACAGCGGCTGCGCCACGCCCTCTTCATCCTCGTCACCCTCGATCTCGCGGCTCAAGTCCTCGTGGTGAGTACGGCCAGCGCGGCGACGGAGTCGTTGTTCTGCAGATTGACCACGTCGCACACCG
>JAAUPU010000652.1 GCA_012032975.1 Caldilineaceae bacterium
TTTACGGCTGGCATCTGGGCGCGAATGGCTACCAGCCGCTGACCACCGACGAGCAAGGCCGCATGTGGAGCGAGATGCTGGATGCCTGGATCGGCCCGGTGCCTGGCGAATACTTGAACCTGCAATGGACCTGGCTGCGCTTGTTGACGCGGAAGGAAGCATCATACCGATTGCGGCGGAGGCCGAGCGCACCCGGGCCGATGCCGAAGCCGCGCGCGCCAAAGCCGAAGCTGCGCGGGCCGAAGCGGCCGAAGCCGAGGTCAAGCGGCTGCGCGACGAGCTGAATCGGTTGCGCGACGCCAGCACAGGCAGCTCGCAAACGCTCAATCCAGAAACCTAAGGCGACGTAACACTTGCCGTAACGTTTCACAGACGTTCCTCTGCTATGATGCGGGCGAAATCGTTTGCTCAAGCGTGATCTCAGTAACAGCCACGGAGTGAAACAGATGCGCAACGCTCTCAAGCAGTTCGCCAGTACGCCGCACATCGGTGTCACGCCGACCGGCTACGCAATGGGCGAGTTCATGTCCTGGCAATACTTGGGCAAAATGACCGATGAGGAGATGTCAGCGATTTGGCTCTACTTGCAGTCGTTGCCCTCGTTGGAAAGTACGGCGCCGTAAGATGTCGCAGTTTCGATGGGCCTGGCTTTGCATACTCGTCCTCTTTGCCTTGCTGCTGGCTGCTTGCAACAACGCCAGCGCTGACGGTTCGATCACCCTCCAAGCGAGCGGCATGTCCTTTGTACACGACAAGATGACGGTCAAGGCGGGCCAACCGGTCACACTTCAACTGGTCAACCGTGATGGCTACGGCCATGCCTTTGACATCGACGAGTTCGACATTCACACCCAGTTGCCAAGCAAGCAGACGCTCACCGTGACCTTCACACCGGACAAGTCGGGTCGCTACGAATTTTATTGCGGTACTCCGGGTCATCGAGCCGCAGGCATGGTGGGCACGCTGATCGTGCAGCAGTAAAAGAGATCGGCGACTGGTCGCCCAGTTTGCGATTCATGGCAGATAGCCCGTGACTCACAGCCTTTGTACACACTTGACGTTGCTGACGCATGAGGCCCCGCGAACGAGCGCTCCGTCGCGACATGAACTTCCGATTTCACGACCCATCACCAGGAGAAACCGTATGGACGCATTGATCATCTTACTGCGCATTGCGCATGTCCTGTTTGCCACGTTTTGGGTGGGCACGACGCTCTTCAGCGTCCTCTTTCTTCAGCCCACGATTGCGGCGATGGGCGCCGACGGCGGCAAGTTTATGCAGCGTCTATTGGGCGACACCCGCTTTTCGCTGGCGATGACAGCGGCTGGGTTGACCACCGTCATCACGGGGCTATTGATGTATGGGCCGGTGACCGGCAATGCAGTGGAAATCATGATCGGGCCGCGCCTGCCGCTGACCATCGGCGCGATTGCCGGCATCGTTTCGGCAGTGATCGGCGGGGCAATGGTGGGGAGGTCGTCCGGCAAGCTGGAAAAGCTGAGCGCAGAAATGGTCGCCCAAAAATCTCGACCCACGCGCGAACAGTTGACCCAGATTCAATCGCTGCAATCGACGATCCGGCGAGGCACCATCTGGACCGCGGTCTTCATGGTCATTGCCGTCGTGGGCATGACCTGGTGATTCTTCCCTTACAGCAATTCTCTTGACGGCGCCTAACATCTGTGATACTGTGAAGAAATGAAAAATATCACAGTTTCTGTGGACGAGGAACTATATCGACGAGCGCGGATAAGGGCCGCAGAGGAGAATACCTCGGTGTCAGCCTTGGTTCGAGCTTTCTTGGTGAACCTGACAGGCGAAGAAACTGACTTCGAGCGGCGTCAACGGTTGGAACGTGAGACCATAGAGGCGATTCGCACCTTCAGCGCCAGCGACCGGCTGAACAGGGACGAGGTCCATGGCCGCTACGAGGTTTCTTGACACCAACGTTCTCTTGTATGCAATCAGCCGTGCAGAAGATGAAGTCGAAAAGGCGGAGCGAGCACGATCGCTGCTCACGTTCGACGACTGGGTTCTTTCGGTGCAAGTGCTTCAAGAATTTTATGTACAAGCCACGCGCTACACAAAGCCGGACCGGATTCAACACGACCAGGCAGTGACCTTGATCGAAGCCTGGTTACGCTTTCGCGTCCAAGAAATCACAATACCCATACTGCAAGCCGCGCTGAACACTTCCAGGCAAAATCAAATCTCCTATTGGGACGCCGCCATTATTGAGGCAGCCCGTGCGGCGGGCTGCTTTGAGGTTTACACAGAAGACCTCGCGTCCGGCCGCGACTATAATGGTGTGCGCGTTGTCAACCCATTTTTGTGAATCTGACAGCTATATCGTTGGGCAGCCCGGCTTTTGAAACAAGCCGGGCTGTTTGCGTCTAGGCGTGGTCACTGGCCGAATCTTGAGGCTCGAAGCCGAGTACCTCTTGGGCGTGGGTCAGATCGCGGTAATTGCCAGGATTGTTCGAGACGACATAGAAGACATCGAACTTGAGGTCGTCGGGCGCATTGACGCAGAGTTCGATCATCTTCGAGACATCCGCATGGCTGAGCCAAACAGACTGGTCACGCGCGCTGCCGGGTCGATCATCTTTGGTCACATGACCAAGACGCAAACAGAGAATCGACAGGTCGGACGTATCCGTGAAGTGGCGGGCCAACGCCTCGCCCCAGACCTTGCTCGCCCCGTAGAGGCCATTCGGCCGCGTCGCAGAGGTATGGTCGATCATCGGCCACGATTCGCCTGCCTCGTCAATGCGACCGGTCGACCAGGCCGCCGTAGGGCATCGCCAGCTCGCAGTTGGAAATGGTCGCACCGCTGCTGGCATAGACCACCCGCTTGGCGCCACAACGTCGCGCCGCTTCGAAGACGTTGTATGTGCCGATCAGATTGGCCTGTAGGATTTGCGGCCAGGTCGCGCCCGCTGTCGCAATGGCGGCCAGATGCACCACCGTGTCCACATCCTCAAAGGCCGGCAGGATTGCGGTCAAATGGGCGATGTCGGCCTGCACACAATCGACGCCCTCGACCACGCTGCGGTTCAAGGCGCGCAATTCATATGCCTCTTCAAGCTGACGCTGGGCAAGTCCGCCGATCAGACCGCTCATGCCGGTAATCAGAACTCTCTTCTTCGCCATAGCACTTTCCTTTCTTACTTCGTTTCGAATCGTTGCAAAACGCGAACGCCATCGATAGAACCTCTTCGATCATCTCGTCGCTGTGGGCAAGCGACACGTACAGCTTGGTCGACATGGGGTTGAGAAAGACGCCACGCTCGAAGAGACCCAGCGCAAATGC
>JAAUPU010000653.1 GCA_012032975.1 Caldilineaceae bacterium
GTTGCAGGGGTTCTCGCCGATCAGGTGGCGTTTGAGCAGCAGCGCATAGGTCTTGCTGGCGCCGTCGCGCACCTCGCCGTAGCCAGAAATGCCCTGGTTGGTGTCGATGCGGATGATGGTGACGCGCATGGGAATCTTGGCCAGGTTGGCGATGCGCACATCGGTGATCTTGAGGTCGGATGGCCGGGAATGGGTGTTGACATTCTGTTCGAGGCTGGCGCTCACTGCGGTTGCTCCTACGATTGTTCTTGTGATTGGTTGGTCGTTGAGTTTGGGTAAATGATACACCACGCAAGTCCATTATCGAATTTTTGTCTTGTCATTGGCTATCCATAGCTGTTATGATGATAGGCAAGGGCGAACTCCATGACTGCATGAATCCGAAACTCATCACTCGCCGTCTCCAGGCTGAAAGCAGCCGATGACCACCGCAATCCCGCAGCAAGAAAACCAGTATATCGAGTTCAAGTCCGAGGACGTGCGCGCCGCTGATCTAGCCGACGAAATCGTAGCCTTTGCCAACAGCGAGGGCGGTGAAATCTGGCTAGGCGTGGAGGACGACGGTACAGTCTCGGGCTTGTCCCGTTCCTACGCAGACGATGTGATCAACATTTGTCGAACAGCATGTATACCACCGATCCAGCCCGTATACGAATCATATGAGATCGATGGCCGCCTCGTTGCCAGGCTCGTCATCCCGAGTGGCCGCGACAAGCCCTATTACACAAGCCGAAATCGTTATTATATTCGGGTCGGCACTACCAAACGGGTGGCATCGATAGAGGAACTGATCCGACTTTTTCGGCATCGGGTGCAATTCACTACGACCTGACAGAGATCGAACGCGCATCGTGGCGCGACCTGGATACCGGCAGGATCGGCGAATATTTCGACCGCTTTGAGATTTCATACTACGACGAGCCTGACGAAGAACGGCTGCGTCTCATGCGCCATAGCGACCTGCTGGGCGAGCATGATCGACCCACGGTGGCAGGTCTGCTCGTCTTTGGTCTGACGCCCGAACGCTTTCTTCCACAGAGCGGTATCAGTTTCGCCCACTTCGTCGGAGAGGAACTCTCCGCCGCTCTTCTGGACAAGAAAAACATCTTCGGTCCACTGACGCGCCAGGTGGATGACGGTCTGGCCGCGATCAAAGCCAACCTTCGCCTGCCTTCGACCATTGTCGGCGCCCAGCGAGTGGAAGCGCCCCGCTACCCGGACCGCGTCTTGCGCGAGTTGCTCGTCAACGCCTGTGTCCACCGCAATTACAGCATCTATGGATCGAATATTCGCGTCTTCCTTTTTTCGGACCGCCTGGAGGTCTCCAGCCCTGGTCGCCTGCCCAACACCGTCACGATTGAGAAGCTGGCGGTCGGCACCAGTTTTGCGCGCAATCCGGTGTTGGTGCGGCTGATGGAAAACCTGGGTTATGTGGACAAGCTGGGGCGCGGTCTGCCCATGGTCTGGCGTGAAGCGCAAAAGCTGGGACAACAGGTCCAGTTCATCGAAGATGGTGAAGAATTTAAGGTCGTCCTCCCACTTCCCCCGTCGCAAAGGACCATCCAGTAGAGTCGATCCACGATGAACATAGAAGCTCATTTCTGCATCTGCAACCACCCAAGGAGCACCCAATGAAGATTTCCAATATCGAATGCTATCCCGTCTGGGGCGGGGGCCGCAATTTCCTCTTCGTCGTGGTCGATACGGACGAGGGCATCTACGGCGTCGGCGAAGCGGGCATCACCGGCCGCGAGCTGGCCGTGATGGGCGCGGTCGAACACTTCAAACCACTGCTGATCGGCCAGGATCCGGGCCGCATCGAGCACATCTGGCAGGTGCTCTTCCGCGGCGGCTTCTTCCCCGCGCAACGTATCATCACCTCGGCCATCGCAGCCATTGATATCGCACTTTGGGACATCAAAGGCAAGGCGTTGGGCGTGCCGGTCTACGACCTGATGGGCGGTCGCGTGCGCGACAAGGTCATCTGCTATCCCCATAACCACGGCCACGCGCTGGAGGTTGAACCGCTGGTCGAGTCGTGTTTGGAGACCAAGGAGGATGGCTGGAAATTCGTGCGCTGGGGATTGCCGCAGAATGGTAGCATTCTGGAGCCGCGGCAGGCCGTGCTGGCATCGATCAAACAGTTCTACGCGGTGCGCGAGGCGGTGGGCGACGAAATCGAGCTGACCTTCGATGTGCACACGCGGCTGGACCTACCGGATGTACTCTGGCTCTGCCGCGAGATCGAGGCGACGCGGCCCTTCTTCATCGAAGACCCGCTGCGCTGCGAGAACCCGGATTCGTTCAAGACGCTGCGCCCGCGCACTCACGTGCCGCTGGCGGCTGGCGAACAGTTCAATTCCAAATGGGAGTTCCGTCAGCTGATCGAGGAGGAGTGGATCGACTACGCACGCATCGACCTCTGCATCGCCGGTGGGCTGACTGAGGCCAAGAAGATCGCCGGCTGGTGCGAGACCCATTACATCAAGCTGGCGCTGCACAATCCGCTGGGACCGATCTCGTCCGCCGCGTGCCTGCAACTGAACCTCTGCTGCCCCAACTTTGGCGTGCAGGAACAGCCTCGCAAGACGGGCACGGTGCTCACCGATGTAGTGCCGGTGCAGCCGGTCTGGGAGGATGGCTATCTGCTCGCGCCGACCGCACCCGGTCTGGGCGTCGAATTCGACCGAGAAGCCGCCAAAGCCCATCCATTCCAGGCAAAAGACCTACCCATGCTACATCGACTGGATGGTTCGTTTACGAATTGGTAACGGAGGAATTGACAAGGTGAGGGGATGACAAGGTGACGGGATGGCGGGAAGGACAGGATGAATGGGGCGATACGCCACTTGGTCACCCTGTCACCCCCTCACCCCCTCATCCTCTCACAGTCGAATATCCGGCCGGCTCCAACTATCCCCAAGCGCCTGAAGATTGACCGCCTTGCCCTCGCCTTCGCTGGTGAGGACGTGGAGATCGTCGCGCTGCCAAAGATCCGGGTTGAGCGCCACGCCGAGACCGGGTCGATCCGGCGGCAGCGCGACGCAGCCGTCGACGACCTCGGTGGTCACGTCGGTCAATTCGCGGAAGTAGGTGCGATAAAAGGCGCGCACGGTCTCCAGTTCGAAGAGGTTGGGCAGGTTGGCGGCCAGATGCAGATTGGCGGCGTGGGCAATTGGGCCGCCGGCGTTGTGCAGCACAATCGGCAGGCCGAAGAAAATCGGCTCGTTGATCTGGAAAACCTGCGCGGGCAGCGAGACGCGGCTGACTTGGCGGAAGCCCGGATCGCGCGACTTGATCAGCAGCAGCG
>JAAUPU010000654.1 GCA_012032975.1 Caldilineaceae bacterium
GTACAACCTCTTGATGCAAGAGCATATCCTCTCGAAGAAGTCCGCAGAAGAATTCGGCGAGAATTTCTGGGAGCAAGCAATTGGCAGCGGCCCCTATCGTCACCTGGAATACGTCAAGGGTGAATACTGGCTGGGAGAGATCAATCAAGATTACTGGAAACCAGATGTTCCTCAAGTAGAGCGCCTTCGCTACCGGCCCATCAGCGAGGAAGCGACCCGTGTGGCCGCTCTGCGGTCAGGCGAAGTGGACATCATCGCCAATGTCAGCGGCGAGCTGGCCGATGAATTGAGCCAGGACGAGAACATCGCCATTTACCGGCGCCCCTCGCTGGATCACCTCTACCTGCTTACACAGACCAATCGGCCGCCCTTTGACAATCCAGACGCCCGATGGGCCGTCAACTACGCGCTCAACCGAGAGGCCCTGGTCAGCAACATCGTCAAGGCCGGTGAATTGGTAGGCGGCCACATTCCGCCAGGCACCGTCGGATACAACGCAACATTGGAGCCTGTGCCATATGATCCCGACGAAGCACGCCGCCTGCTCGAAAAAGCCGGCGTCGCGCCAGGCACGAAGATTGAGGTCAAGGCCCATCCATTTTGGTTTGCCAAGGGCAAAGAAGTCATGGAATATGTGGCAGGCGCGTTGCAGGAAATCGGATTCGAGGTCGATCTGCAATTCCTGGAGCCAGGCGCCTACACGGATGCACGCCGATCTGGAAGCTACGATCTGGCATTGCAACAGGGTAACAAATCCAACAACCCCTGCAACCAGTACAAGATTTTCTATATCAGCGACAATTACGGTTCAGGCTATGGCGCAAAGAACCCTGAGTTCCAGGAACTGATCAATACAGCGTGCATCACCGTTGATCCTCAGCAGGCCGATGGGCTGTACAACCGGATCCAGACTCAGATCTACAACGACGCGACGGAGATTCAGCTCTACCGCCAGGAAAACATCTGGGCCGTGCGCAAACGCATCACGGGCTTTGAAGCCTATTCCCCGGACGCAACTCGTCCGTGGAATGGCGTCGGCGTTACGGGGTAGCAATGGCAAGCAAGATCGATGGCGAGCTAGATTTCGCCATCGATCTTGCTCGCGTTCGCCCCCCTGCCTGGCAGGTAACCACGCGAAACATCCTCCCAGCCACACCAACTGAAATTTGACGCCATGGCCAGCTATATCCGGCGCCGATTGCTGCAATCTCTGCTCGTCATCTGGGGCGTATCCATATTGGTGTTTTTCCTCCTGCGGCTTGCCCCTGGCGATCCAGTCTCGTTGCTGCTTGCTGAAACAGCGACGCCAGAGCAGATGGACCAGGCGCGCGAAAAATGGGGACTCAACGAACCCATTGTGGTTCAGTATGCCGTATTCCTGGGTCGCGCGGTACGCGGCGACCTGGGTGACTCTCTCTTCTTCAAAGAACCCGCGATCGAAGTCCTGCTCGAACGGCTGCCTGCGACCATCCAGCTCTCTGCCGTTGCGCTTTGCTTCTCGCTTGTGGTTGCGATTCCCGTCGGTATGATCTCGGCATTGCGTCGCGATACGGTGTGGGATTATCTGGGCACGACCCTTGCCATGCTGGGCCAGGCCATCCCGCCCTACTGGCTGGGCATTATGTTAATCCTGGTCTTCTCCGTCTCGCTGGGCTGGTTGCCTACCTCGGGACGTGGTTCGCCTGCGCATCTTGTGTTGCCAGCGATCACGCTTGGATCGGTGTTGATGGCATTGGTCACGCGCCTGGTTCGATCTGGCATGTTGGACGTGTTGGGCGAAGACTATGTGCGGACAGCACGTTCCAAAGGCCTTGGAGAACGCAAGGTGATCGCGCGTCACGCCATGCGCAACATCCTGATTCCCCTGGTTACGGTGATCGGTCTACAATTGGGCGCATTGTTCGGCGGTGCCGTGATTACCGAGAGCATCTTCGCTTGGCCAGGTGTGGGTCGTCTGGTGCTCCAGGCGATCAGCGCCCGTGACTATCCTCTCGTGCAAGCTGCGGTTTTACTCATTTCCGTTGTGTACGTCTTTCTCAACCTTGCTGTAGATATCGTGTACGTCTATCTGGATCCGCGAATTCGCTATGAATGACGTTGCCAAACCCAGTGCCTCTGTTGAATCTACGTCGCGCCGCCCAACGCATGCTCCAACACCGAAATCCGCCGAACTGACCAACTTAAAGCCCCACATCTCATTCTCGCGGCGCTTCGTTCACAGCCGCCGGGCAGTGATCGGCTTGACGGTGATCGCCATTGTCGGTGGAATTGCGTTGTTCGCACCGATCCTGGCGCCCTATTCTCCCTATCAGGTCAATCTCAACAGCGTGCAAGTGCCGCCCCTATCCTATTCGCTGGAAGGGGACTACCATATCCTGGGCACGGATGCTTTGGGGCGGGATATGCTCTCGCGAATGATGTACGGCGGGCGCGTCTCCATGTTGGTCGGGGTTACAGTTGTGATCGTGGCCAGTCTGATTGGCGTGCCAATGGGGCTGATCAGCGGCTTCTTCGGGGGGAAAACCGATGCCGTCATCATGCGTCTGGTAGACATCTGGTTGGCCGTGCCGTTTATCTTACTTGCCATCGCCATCATGGCGACTCTCGGAACGGGGCTTCTCAATGTGATCCTGGTATTGGGTGTCACTGGGTGGGTTGGATATGCGCGAATCGTGCGAGGCAATGTCTTGAGTCTGCGCGGTCAACCGTTTGTCGAGGCTGCACGCTCCATCGGGATCGGAAGCTATGGCCTCATCTCGCGCCACCTGTTGCCCAATGTGTGGACCCCCGTCCTCGTCATTGCCACACAGGGGGGTCGGCGGCGCGATCTTGGCTGAGTCTGCGTTGACCTTTCTTGGGCTGGGCATCTCGCCCCTTGTCCCGACCTGGGGCGCCATGATCGCCGACGGCCGCAACTATCTGACGACAGCCTGGTGGATATCCATGTTTCCCGGAATTTTGCTGACCATTACGGTGCTCGCCATCTACTTCCTCGGCGATGGCCTGCGCGATGTACTTGATCCCCGGCTCCGTCTCTAGACATCTTCACAGTAGATAGTGGTTTTCTTGCCCTTGACAACCGCGCTGGATTGAGCTATGATTTCGGTATCGTTACCGGTAACGATACCGACAAATCCAGACTCTCCGATCCCGAAAGACCCGCGTGAAACAAAATCGCTCCTCTGTCACGATCCAGGATGTGGCGGTCGCCGCCGGCGTCTCTGTGTCGACCGTGTCACGGGTGCTCAATGACAAAGATGACGTCGCACCCGGCACTCTTGCCAGGGTGCGCACTGTCATTGACAATCT
>JAAUPU010000655.1 GCA_012032975.1 Caldilineaceae bacterium
CCCCGATGTGGTCTACGCCACGATCTGGGAAACCCATCGCAACTTCTGGGAGATGTCCAGCGGCGGCCCCGACAGCGGGCTGTGGAAATCGACCGACGGCGGCGATACATGGCGCGAGATCACGCGTCACAAGGGCTTGCCCCAGTCTGGTATCATCGGCAAGATCGGTGTGGCTGCATCGCCGGTCCAGGCTGGTCGAGTCTGGGCGGTGGTCGAGTCCAGCGAGGAGCCGGGCTTCTACCGTTCTGACGATTTCGGCGAGAGCTGGCAGCTGCTGACCGACAAGCAAGATCTGCGCTATCGTCCCTGGTATTATTGCCACGTCTACGCAGATCCGCAGGACGCCGACACGGTCTACGTCCTCAACTTGAGCATGTGGAAGTCGAGCGACGGCGGCGTCAACTGGAGCGAGATCGCCACGCCCCACGGCGACAACCACGGCCTGTGGATCAACCCGCGCAACAACCGTCATCTGATTCAGGGCAACGATGGCGGCGCGTGCGTCTCCTTCAATGGCGGCGCGACTTTTTCGACTATCTACAACCAACTGACGGCCCAGTTCTACCGCATGGCCGTGGACAACCAGTTTCCCTACCGCGTCTATGGCACTCAACAGGACAACTCCAGCATCAGCGTGCCCAGCGACACCCTCAGCGGCGCGATTGCCTGGAGCGACTGCTACCCGGCCGGCACGGGCGAGAGCGGCTTCATCGCGGTCCATCCTGAAGACGCCAACATCGTCTATGTCGGTGCGGTGGGCAGTTCACCCGGCGGCGGCGGCGCGCTGCAACGCTATGACCACCGTACCGGGCAGATTCAACTGGTCAATGTCTGGCCGGAGGCGCACGGCGGCATCGGGCCGGTGGAATTGAAATATCGTTTCCCGTGGACCTTCCCGATTCTCTTTTCGCCCCACGACGCTGACATTCTCTACACCTGCGGCAATGTGCTCTTTCGCTCCAGAGACGAAGGCCACAGCTGGGAGCCGATCAGCCCGGACTTGACCCGCAACGACCCGGAGAAACTCGCGGCGTCGGGCGGTCCGATCACAAAAGACACCAGCGGCGCCGAGCACTATTGCACCATCGCCACCTTCCGCGAATCGCCCCACGAGCCGGGCGTCTTCTGGAGTGGCTCCGACGACGGACTGGTCTATCTCTCTCGCGACAACGGCGCAACCTGGACAGAGGTCACGCCGGCCGACCTGCCCGAATGGAGCTACATCGCCACGCTGGAGCCGTCGCCCCATGACCCAGCGACCGTCTATCTGGCCGCCACCCGCTACAAATTGGATGACACCCGGCCCTATCTCTTCAAGAGCGACGATTACGGCGCAAGCTGGCAGGCAATCAGCGACGGTCTGCCAGACCACGACTTCACCCGCGTGATCCGCGCCGACCCGGCGCGCGCCGGGCTGCTCTATGTCGGGACCGAGACCGGCCTCTATTTCTCGCTCGACGACGGCGCATCGTGGCAGCGCTGGGAATCCAACCTGCCGGTAGTCCCCGTCTACGATCTGGCCGTCAAGGAGCAGGACCTGGTCGTCGCCACACACGGTCGTTCGTTCTGGATCATGGACGACCTGACGCCGTTGCAGCAGGCGGCAGGCGGCTTCGATGCCGACGAGCTTCGACTCTTCAAGCCGCGACGCACCGTTCGTATCGTGCCCGACTTGACCGCTTCCTGGGCTGCGACCGAGGGTCGCGGCTATGGGATCGGCATCTCGGCGGTGGCCACTTTCTCTGCCGAAAAACCGAGACAGGCCGCGTCAAGCGCACCTTTCTCGACACCGGCGAAGGCGCGGCGCGCGGCCTGTTGCTGCACTATCATTTGCCGGAAAAGATCGCAGAAGGTGTGGCCCATTCACTGGCGTTCCTGACCGCCGACGGCGAGCTGATCCGTGAGTTTGGCCCCAAGCCGGCGGGTTTTGACAAGCTTGGCGACGACGAGAAGGCGATGGCGCCCGGTCCGTGGTTGCCAACCGAGGCTGGCGCCCATCGGTTTGTCTGGGATCTGCGCCACGCCGGCGCGGTCCGCGTCCTTGGCGACAAGACCACGGGCAGCGCGGCCGCCGGCCCGCTGGTCGTTCCGGGCAAATATCTTGCCCGCTTGACCGTGGGCGAAGCGGTGCTGGAGACAGCCTTCGAGGTGGTCAACGACCCGCGGGTGACCAGACCCAGGCCGATCTGGAAGCCCAGCTGGAGCTGTTGATTCAGATTCGCGACCAGATCTCGACAACCCATCGCGGGGTCAATCGGCTGCGGGGGGTGCGTTCGCAAGTTGAGGCGTGGCGCAAACGACTCCAGGACGACGAACGGGTCGTGCAGGCTGCCGATGCGCTGCTGGCCAAATTGGCAAGCGTGGAAGATACGCTGATCCTGCCCGGCGAACACAAGGACACCTTCGGTCTGAACGATAGAGTCCGGCTGAATGCTGCGCTCACATCGCTGCTCAGCGTGGTCAACAGCGCCGATGTCAGACCGACCCAGCAGGCGCGCGAATTGGCCGCCGAAACCAGCGCCAAGATCAATGGCCACCTGGCAACCCTCGACCAGGCGCTGGACAGCGACCTCGGCGCGCTCAACGATCTGATCATGGCCAGCGAGGTCGCGCCGATTGGGGCTGGTGAGGAGTGAGGGGATGACGGGATGAAGCTTTCTCGTTCATCCCGCCATCCCAGCATCGTCTCATCCCGTCAAAATTGAAACATGACAAAACAGGAGCATCAACCCATATGACCCATCAAATCGACCCCAGCTTGACCCAGGCGCTTAAGTTTCGTTGTATCGGTCCTCCGCGTGGCGGGCGCGTGCTGGCGGTTGCCGGCCACCCCACAGAAGCGGCGACCTTCTATTTTGGCGCGTGCGCGGGCGGCATCTGGAAAACCGACGACGGCGGCCAGTATTGGGAGAATATTTCCGACGGATTCCTGAAAAGCGCCGCGGTGGGTGCGTTGGCCGTCTCCGAATCGGATCCCAACGTGATCTACGCCGGCATGGGCGAGGCAACGATCCGGCTGGATGTCTCCTACGGCGACGGCGTCTACAGGTCCACGGACGGCGGCAAGAGTTGGCGGCACATGGGTTTGGCCGAGACCAAACACATCGGCGAGATTCGCATCCACCCCAACAATCCAGACCTGGTCTATGTGGCTGCATTGGGTCACGCCTTTGGCCCCAACCCAGAGCGGGGCATCTATCGCTCAAAGATGGCGGCGAGCATTGGGAACTGGTGCTGCACAAGAGCGAGCGGGCTGGCGCGGTCGACCTGGCCATGGACTGTGACCAACCCGCGCCACTCCTCTTTG
>JAAUPU010000656.1 GCA_012032975.1 Caldilineaceae bacterium
CGTCGTGAAGTTCGGCCCCGGGTCGAGGTCGATGCGGTCATGATCGAGGTGGACGTTCTTGACGTTGCCCTCGCAGACGACGCGATCGGTCGGCGACAGGAGCATGCCGCAGGGAATCAGGCTGGTCATCTGCGCGACGATGCGCTGGACCAGCGTCATCTCCATGGGCGGTGTCCTCGCCTCTGCCTCGAGGCTCATGCCACCCGAATGGCAACTGTCGAAGACCGCAGTCACGACCAGCCCCTTGTCGACCATGCCCTTGAGAATGTGAGCGATCTCCAGATCGCGCAGATAGCGCGCTTCCGAATTGCCGATGTCGGTCGGCACCAGCCCTTCGTCCAGCGCGTTTGCGCCCTTGAGATTTGCGTAGATCGTGTTGGCGCGACCGCCGTGGCCTGAATAATGGATGTAGATCTCGTCGCCAGCGGTGGCATTGTCCGACAGACGCTGGAAGGCAGCGACCATGTTGTCGTAGGTCGGCCAGGCGGCGAAAGGCTCGACGATGTTTCTGCCATCAGGCGATGAGGTTGCGGTCAGTTTCTGGATATTGGCTTCGGGCACGTTGAGCTTGGTGCGCAAGAATTCTTCGACGCGGCCCACATCCTCGACACAGCCGCCGAGCGGGGCGTAGCTCACGCCGCCGGGCAAGGTGTTGGGCAGGTAGTGGTCAACGCCGATCAACAGAGCGTACATCTGCGGTGCATTTGCTGCGGCCATGGTCTCCTCCTTGTGTATGGGTGCGTTGGCAAAGTATGACAATTTTGCCTGCGCTTGTCAACTGGGGCCAGGTTGTCATAATCTAAGCGGCAGAGACGCGAGAGACCGAGTTTCTTGAAGAAACTCGGTCTCTGACGACGCCTACTCCGTATCGGTGATCGTCGTGGTCTCGGTCAGGGTTTCGGAAAACTGAGCCTGGTCGACCTCGGCGCTGGGCGAGGGTTCAGGCGTCCAGGTGGGGGTCGCCCCAGGATCGATGATCGCGGCAGTGGTCGGCGTTTCGGTGGCTGTCGCGGCTGGGACAGGTGTCTCCGTTGGAAGCGGCGTGGCTGTTTCGGCAACCAGCGTTGGCGTTGGTTCTGGCGTATTGGTTGGCGGTGCGGACGTGGCTGTTGACGGCAGCGGGGTGGGCGTATCCACGGGCAGCGGCGTCTGTGTGGCCGTCGGCAACGGTGTCCAGGTCGGCGTGATCGGCGCCGGCGTCCAGGTTTCGGTGGGCAGCGGGGTTGCCGTGGGCTGCGCGACGAAAATGCGTACCCGCGTTTCGTATTCCGCTCCAGATTGGTCGCGCGCCACGAGTCGCAAGGTGTGGGGGCCATCCGAAAGGCCGCTCGGGTTCCACTGGCCCAGCACACCGTCGATCACCGGCGCACCGTGGGGGCCGCTGAAGGGCAAGCTGAACGCGCCAGGGTTGTGACTCACACCATATTGAAGTTCGTAATTTTGGAACGCGGGCACGTTGGCACTGCCGACGACGGTCACCACATCGCCGACGACCTCGCCTTCGATCGGTAGCGGATGAAGAGTTCAGGCTCGAAGGTGAAGACATCGCTCTCGTCGGCTGGCGGCTGTGGAATGCCGTTGCGGATCGCCCACTCCCGATGTTCCAGCGGGTAGACCTTGAAGTCCTTTTCCTCGATTGCGTTGGCCGGTGTGAACTCGGTGGCGAGCTTGCCGGTCAATCTATCGACCGCACACGCTGATAGAGGTCGCGTTCGGGAGGGAGCGGTGGTCTGTCCTCTGCAAACCAGCGCATGGCGCGGGCCGGACATGCCTCGCTGGGCCGCGCGCCTGTATCCGCGCAGACCTCGAATTGGCGCACTCCCGGCGGCGGTGTGAAGGCCAGGACCGGTTCGCCGGCCAGCGCGGTCGTCATGAATTCGTTCCAGATTGGCCCCGCGCCGGTGACTCCCGAAACGTCGCGCATGGGCGAGTTGTCCGCGTTGCCCACCCAGACGCCGGTCACCAGTTGCGGTGTGTAGCCAACGGTCAAATTGTCGCGGATGTCGTTGGTCGTGCCCGTCTTGGCCGCGGCAGGTCGGTCGAGACGCAACACTGAGTTGGGGCCAAAGCTGGTCGAGCGCGCATCGTTGTCGCTGAGCATGTCGGTTATCAAGAACGCATCCACCGGATCGACCACCTGTTCGCCCGTTCCCGATGTGCCCTGGCAAGGCCGGTCGCTGCCCTGCGCGCAGATGATATTGCCTTGACTGTCGGCAATCTGCATGATGACCACCGGCGGCATTCGCCTGCCCCCATTGGCCAACACGCCATAGGCGCCCGTCAACTCGATCAACGGAATCTCGCCACCGCCCAAAGAGAGGCTCAAACCATAATCTGGGCGCGTGAGTGTGGTGATGCCAAGCCGCTGTGCCAGGGCAAGATAGGCCGGCAGACCCACCGCCTGCAACGTCCGCACCGCGGGGATGTTGAAACTGTTGGCGAGTGCGGTGCGCACGGTGACCATGCCATGCTCGCGGTTGTCGTAGTTGGTGGGTCGATAGGGCGGGTTGGCGCCGTCGGGAAAATCCTCTTCGATGTCGGCCACCACGGAGCCGGGCGTCCACCGTTGTTCGTTGGTCCATTGGGGATGCGAGAACGCGGTCAGATAGACAAACGGCTTGGTCGAGCTGCCGGGCTGGCGCGGGGCCAACGCCATGTTGACTTGCCCGTCGATCTCGACATTGTCGAAATCCGCGCTGCCCACAAACGCCAGCACCTCGCCGCTCTGAGGCTCGATGGCCACCAGCGCGCCGTTGGAAACGTTGTTGGCGGCCAGACGACCCACCTGTTCTGCGACGATACGCTCGCCATCGGCCTGCAAACGCGCGTCCAGCGTCGTCGTCACATCCAGCCCAGTTTGATAGAGCGCCTCTGGTCCGAGCAACGCCTCCAGTTCCTGACGCACATAGAGAGTGAAATGGGGCGCGGCCATGTCGAATTCCAACGGCGTGTAGACCAACGGTTCCAACCAGGCCGCGTCCGCTTCGGTGGGCGAAATATAGCCCGCTTCCACCATCAGCCCCAACACCACACCCTGGCGCTCCTTGGCGCGATCGGGGTGAGCGTACGGGTCGTAATAGGCAGGTAGCTGGGGAAGTCCGGCCAGCAACGACGCCTGCGCCAGCGTCAAATCAGCCACATCGGTATCAAAATAGGTCTGGGCCGCAGCGTCCACGCCATAGGCCAGGTTGCCGTAATACAATTCGTTGAGATAGATTTCGAGGATCTCGCCTTTTTGATAGCGGCGGCTGATCTCCGCCGAGAGGATCGCCTCCTTCATCTTGCGGGTCAACGACCGCTCCGG
>JAAUPU010000657.1 GCA_012032975.1 Caldilineaceae bacterium
CTAAACCTGGATCAACGCCTAGGAATGATGGAATTATGGAGCGAAGGGGTGAACGAGGGTCTTCATCCCGTCGCCTTTTCACCCGGTCCGGCGTTCACGATCCAGGGTCCGGTAGGTCATCGTTGTATCTCGCCGTACGTGTAGAGGCCGGCGCCGGCGCCGCCGTTTCGCCCCACGCCGCCGTCAGGATCATACTCCTGGCTATTGCGCACGGTATCCTGGGTCACCTTCACGTGGACCTGTGAGTCGTTCCAACTGACCCGCTCGACCCAATCCGGCGAGATCAGCACCTTCTTGCCGGGCAGCCAGTCGCGGGTGTCCACCATCACCAGGCGGATACTCCAGTCCCGTTCGTCGACGAAGAAATCCTCAACATGGCCGATCATGCCGTCGGTGGCATGAATGCCGTACCCGGTCACCTCGGAGACGCTGCGCAGATTTGGATCGCCTATCTCTGACTTGTCTCGGGTTTGCGTCTGCTCTTTGGTTGCCACTGGCGCAGCAACTGGCGCCATGACGCCCACTGCCGACTGGTTGAAGAAGGCTGGCGTCGCGGGCCAATAGGCGGGCCAATTATAGTAGGTCGTCAGGTCAACCTCCTGTTGGCGAGAGACCGGTTTGTCCAGATCGATATCTGGGCTGTTCTTCACCTGTTTCTGGGTCAGGATCACTGGGATCGTCTCCGTTGACCAGATCGGCTTGTCAAAAGCCACCGGTGAAACCAGAACCCTTCGCCCAAAGAGCCAAGGTCCTGTCTTGACCACAAAATAGCGCACATGCCATTCGTTGTCGTCAAAGTAGAAATCATCGACTTTGCCCACTTCGCCATCGCGCGCCTGGACGGCAAAATCCATCAGATCGCTCATCTTGCGTAACATTGGGTAGAAAACCTCCTTGGGTTTACTTCTTATCATTCGCGTTCATGTTCGTCCGAGTGGTCGCTGCTACAACGCCCAATCCCGCAGAATCCGCTCGGTCTCCTCAGCGTGTCGTGTCTCGTCGGCCAGCATATCTTCTAGCTGAACAGCCAGACCCTTGTCGCCAAAATCCATCGCTTCGCTGACGCGCTGGCCATAATTGGCAATTGCTTCTCGTTCGGCTTGAAGCACGGCCTTCAGCATGGCCTGGTTGTCTTGCACACTTGGCACAGCGCTTGGCTCGGATGTTGGCTCGCCGCCCAACGCGACGATCTTGTTGGAGAGAAACTGGGCATGGCCCTGTTCGTCAGGCACTTCGTCCATCAGGAATTGGGCCAGTTGCGGCCGATACGGACCGGTGACTTTGGCGGAGTAGGTGAGATACTGGATCATCGCCGACAATTCGTCCGCCAGGTCGCTGTTCAGGTTGTCGATCAGTTTTTCCTTATTCATTTCTGCTTCTATTCCTTTGTGTTGAACCCCGCGCGGGTGTGTCGAATCCGCGCGGGGAGAGTGTGACAGGTCAGATTCGCGGACCAAGACGATCATGCTGCCTGCGGCGTCTTGTCCTGGCTGAACTGGGCCTGCGCATCGGCAATTGCGTCCGAAAGAGCCGTCATGGCTTCATCCACGCCACTGCGAAGATCGCTCCAGGCAGCATCGCTGGCTTCCTGCAATTCGGTCAAGCGATCCTGCAGCATGCTTCGTCGCTCCTTCAACGCGTTGACCTGTCGTCTATATTCAGCCTGTGTATCCGAACTCGCTTTGTCAAGCTTGCCTGCCATCTCTTGAATCTGGGCATCCAGCTTCTTCACGCGAGCCTTTACCTCGGCTTGATAGGTTTCTTTAGCACCCATAGGTGAATTCCTTTCCGGCGCCAACTCAGTCCAAGCCTGTTCAAGGCGCCTTTATGTGAGTTATTTCATGTTGGCACTCGACCTCCTGCCGCGGGCCGCCATGGCGGGCCACCATGTTGTGTTGCGGGTTGCAGTGTGTATCGAGTCGTTCATGACGAGTCTTTCACGATCAGACGCACCCTTTCGCCACGAACATGACCATCCTACCGCTGATCGGCGCGGTTGAACATAGATGGCGACACAGTAACCAGATACATCTTGCGATACAGGCTACCGCGTATCCTTCAGCCACTTCTCGAGTAATTTCACGCCGCTCAATGTCACCAGCGCAAGCATCGTCGCGCCGATGGCAAGCATCACTTCCGAGAGACCAACACAAATACCGATGACGGCCACAAACAACAGCGAAGCCGCCGTGGTCAATCCTTCAACCTCGCCAGCCTTACGCCGGCGCAGGATCGTACCTGCACCAAGAAAACTAACGCCGGTAATCACCGCCTCGACGATACGGATTGGGTCAGATTGGATGGTGCTGCTGCTATTCACAGTGAAAAAGGAGAGGAGGATATCGCCCAGACTAACCAGCAATGCGGCTGCGCCAGCCACCAGCATGTGGGTACGTAGCCCGGCCGGCTTATCTGCAAGCTCCCGCTCAATGCCGATCACCGCTCCCAGCAGCAATGCGATCGCGGCATGACCCAAAATCTCTAACGTAGACATGTGCTT
The DNA here is from genome assembly GCA_012032975.1 of Caldilineaceae bacterium. Next base: position 2,501 of record JAAUPU010000657.1, read on the forward strand.
CATTATACCGATCTTCGCGATGCGGTCTATGGGTGCAGATACAGCGGCAAGGCATATTCGTGGATAGAGTCGGCAGCGACAGCCGCCGCCTTGCAAAGGGCCAACAGGAGATATGTTCGCCCCGAGACCCAGGCCAATCCGATAAGATATTCATCCGCGCTTCATGAGGATGAATGCGTGCCGAGCGAGCAACCTATGCAGACGAATATACCCCCACGCTGTACCAAGACACATGGCAGAGAAGCGGTCAGGTGGTTAGACTGGTGTTCAAACAAGTTGAAGCCAAGAGAGAGGAGCAGAGACCGCGATGGCACGTGATCGACAGTACGAATATGTAATCTTAGGTGGTGGTGTGGTGGCAGGCTACGCAGCAAGGACATTTGTGGAGCATGGAGTGGAGCCGGGTCAACTGGCCATTCTCTCCGCTGACGCGCATCTTCCCTACGAGCGACCTTCCCTATCCAAAGAGTTTCTGGCCGGCGATAAGAATGAGCCAGAAGTCCTGATCAACAGCGAGGAGTACTATGACGAACATGGAATTGACGTACACCTCGAAACGGCCGTAGGAGCGGTGGATTTTGACCGCAAAGCCATCTATGCGGATGGGGATCCGATCGGATATCAGGGGTTGATGATCGCCACTGGGGCAAGGCCGCACACATTCGACCTGCCCGGCGCCGACCTCACCGGCATTCACTACTTGCGCGGGATGCATGACGCCCAGCAAATTCGACAAGCGGCAGAAGAGGCCACAAGCGCGGTTGTGATCGGCGGTAGTTTTATTGGCATGGAGGTCGCCTCGG
>JAAUPU010000658.1 GCA_012032975.1 Caldilineaceae bacterium
CCGACGTCGCTTCAAAGAGCGTCGTGCGCTTCGCGAGATCGGCGGCGTTGTCACCAACATGATCCGGCGCGAACCGCAGAACATTCTTGCCCCGCTTGAGACCCATCGCGTCGCCGGGTTCGATGACGATGCGATCTTCGCCAAATCCACTGACACCCGCAAAGTACGCGATGGGCTTGTCGTTGAGCACGAACGTGCCGCTGGGCAGCGACGATTTACGATCTGTTGACGGCACCACTTCAATGATGACCGGCGTCTTGCGCGGATGCGCAAACGTCCACACCGCCTGCCGCGTCTCTCCAAGCTGATCAGCGGCGCGTCCCTCGATGAATCCGCGCAGCGCGAAGCCGCTCACCGGCTTGGCGGTGGCGATTTTTGGTTTGCTGCGTATCGCTTTGACGGTGAACAGGTGGCCGAACAATCCCTTGTGCCGTTCAATGTCGTTGCCGCCAGCCGCTCGCCCCATGTTGTCCGCCAGCGCAACGAGTGTGTGCAGGTCTTTTTCAGTCTTGTTGAACTTGATCGCGAACGGGCCGTGCTTGGCGCCAGGGCCGCTGCCAACGATGCGTTCAAGACGGCCATCGAGATACAGGTGCAGTCGATCGCCGGCCTGCGGCAGCATCACCGTAGCCTTGCCCTTGGCATGAAATTTGACTCGATACCATCCATAGCCGGTCGGTGCCCCGCAATCGCTGAGCGTTGCCGGACCATCAAGCGAGGCGAATCGCGGCGAGGTGCCTTGAACATGCGCCGTCGCCGGCAACGCGTGCCACGCGCCCAACGCCAGCTTCTGCGGAGCCTGACGCCGCGCTGCAGACGATTTGCCGCGGCCGGCCGCTTTCTCCGGTCGCAATCGTCAGCGGCTCCAATCGCGCGCCAGCCGAAATCACCCACGGATGGCCGGATCGCGGCTGCGCTCGCTCGCGGCGATGACGTGATTGTGCGCATCCAGGCCGCGATTCCGCAGACAACGTTGCTGGGTGGCCGGCCCCCACGCCATCGACACCTTGCGCTGCTCATGGGCGTGCGGTTGGTGGCGGCACAGGCCTTCCACGCCGAGCAACGCACGCGCTGGCAGACCCAGCACACGACGGTCGCCATCTTCAAGACCGACAACGGCGGCGCCGCCAAGGTGACGGTCTCGTATGGCATGATGCGCCCCTACTGTCTCTACTATTCGGTCTATGGCGCCGAAGGCTCCTTTGAACGCACACGCGACCAGGGCGGCGCCGTGCAGGACACGACAAACTATCTCTATCACAGCCGTCTTTCCGGCACGCGGCGCATGATCCCGGTCACGTTGCCCAACTGGAACAACCCAAAGGTCGCGCGCCAATTTAGCCTGGGCCACGGCACCATGGAGATCGAACAGGCGCAAGCCTTTCTGCGCGCCATCCGCACCGACAGCGAAGCGGAAATTGGCCCGCGCGAAGCCGCCAATTCCATTGCTGCGGGCATCTGTGCGTTGGAATCAGCGGCTCAAGGCGGCGGCCTGGTGACGATCCCGACCTTTTGAGCCAAGCCGAGTAGCGCACCAGATAGCGTGATGCCAAAAGAATAATGAATAACGAATAGTGAATAATGAATGGTGAATGATCGCCAGCACACGGAAGCCATTCAAAATTCACAATTCATTATTCACTATTCACCATTTGGGTAGGACTACAAGATAACGTGATTTGAAGAAATGAGGGTCATCAGGCACACTTCAGTTGTCAAAAAAGGAGTGTAATGATGAACCCTCAGGAACAATTCTGCCACAATGAAGCCTGTCATGCTAGTGGGCAAGTCGGACAAGGCAATATTGTCGTGCATAGTCAGAAAGAACAGCGCTATCGGTGCAAGTGCTGCGGCAAGACCTTTGGTGAACGGAAAGGGACGGCCCTGGCAGGGATCAAGAAAGCGAGCGATCTCTTCGTAGTGGTGATAACACTGCTCAGCTATGGTTGTCCCGTGCAAGCAATCGTCGTCGCTTTTACCCTGGATGAACGGACCGTGCGCAGTTGGCTGCTCAAAGCGGGGCAGCACAGTGAGGCGGTCCACGAGCATCTAGTCGGGGGCAGCCAGTTGGACTTAGAGCAAGTGCAAGCTGACGAGATCAAAGGGAAGGGCCAAAGTGGTTCCTTCTGGTTGGCAATGGCCATGATGGTGCCGACGCGCTTGTGGCTTGGCGGTGCGATTAGCCCCAAACGGGACAAAGCGCTGATTCAGACGCTGGTGGCACAGATACGCCAAGTCGCACTGTGCCGACCCCTCTTACTGGCCGTTGATGGCTTAGCCGCTTATGTCAGTGTCTTCCAGGAGACATTTCGCACGCCTTTACGCTTGGGTGACCCAGGTCGTCCCCAACTGATTGCCTGGCCCAATATTAACATTGTTCAGGTCGTCAAAAAGCGTAGCGCCGGTCTGTTTGCTATCCAACGGCGCATTGTGCAAGGCACGAGTGAGCAGGTGACACAACTGCTCCACAAAGCCAAGGCGGCGGGGTCATCAATACGGCTTATATTGAGCGCCTCAATGCGACCTTTCGCCAACGAATTCACTCGCTGGCGCGACGCACCCGTTCGTTGGCTCGCACTCAGCAAACCTTGCACGCCAGTATGTTCTTACTCGGCTGCGCTTACAACTTTTGCACCGAACATGATTCCTTGCGCCTACCACTCCTGGTTGGCACCAACGCACAAGTCCATTGGCTTCACCGCACACCAGCGATGGCTGCCGGCCTAACTGACCATTGTTGGTCGCTGGCTGAATTGTTGCTTTTTAAGGTGCCGGTTGCCTATCGTCCGCCTAAGCGCCGTGGGCGACCGCCAAAACTCACTTGTTCCTGTGGTCTTCTGTGACCACGTTATTTTGTAGTCCTACCGACCAGTTACAGAACTCACTTTATTTTACCTATAATTTTGAAAAGGTAAGTGTGTCTAACAAAGCTATCCAATTGATTGCTGGTGCTTTGTTAGACTGATTTTTGACATCTCAAACTCTTTGTGCCTTTAAGTGGCCTGTGCTAACGCACAAGCCGAACACCAAGCTCACCGGCTGGGCGGACGCGGGCAACCCACCTTCCCAACGAAATCACGTCCACACGGGCAACCACCTTGCAAACGCGCTCAGATAGCCCAGTCCTGGTGCAGCGTATGTTCGGCGGCTGTTGCGGTGCTGTACCCTGCCCCACCCAGCGCTTTGCCGCCACAATGTCAGTGCGGTTGCCATGCGCCCAGCATCGCATGACCCGCGGCAAAGTGACAGGCGGTAGGAACGCACTTCCTGTTTATGATGGCAGCGCAGAAATTGCTGTGCTC
>JAAUPU010000659.1 GCA_012032975.1 Caldilineaceae bacterium
TGGTTACCAGGCTTTGATGAAAGACAGAAGTTCCGCAAACAGGTATTGCATTACCGGGTGTCATACCCGGAAGACTGCAGGTTTGGGTAAACCCCTTAAACGTAAAAAAAACTACAGCAAGAAGCAGTACAGGTATTTTTCTAATCATAATTACCGCTAAATTATTCTAAAGACGCTGATAAGGGTTAATATGCTGCAAGTGTTAATAAGGAATTAACAGATATGATGCCGTTGGTTAAACCGATCACAAAATAAACAGGCTGTACATTGCATAAAAAGATTTTAGATAGTACTTTGGCGAATAAAATTCCAAACATGGAAAACATTGGTATAGCAAAGCAGATAAAAGTAAATTTCATTTTTTTAATGACAACAAAGAGTGGAAGCAAATGGACAAGTTCGGACACTTTTATGGTGCGTTTCAGCTCAGCAACATTGGTTCACGAGGGCTTCAGTGGAGTGGAGTCACACCAAAAAAATCGGATAAAATAGCAACCCTCACAAGTTTTTGATGATGTCTTCGATCGAAGTCTTTGATGGCTTTTCTAGCGGCTATGGCGCTTCGGTGGGACCCAACCTGTGGAGCAACGTCCGCAACGGCAACGGCTTGGACAGTTCGAGATTGTACGCCGATCTCATCACCGATTCGGCCGGCTATGTGGTCTCCTTCGGTGCTGGCAAGATCGCCGGGGGGATCGCCGGTCTTGCAACCACAGGTAATCTAGGCGCTGTAGCATTGCTTGATGCATCAGGCAATGCTACAGCAAGCGTTTTGTGGGATTTACATGCTGCGCCGACCATGAGTTCGAACCTCCAGCAAAACCTCCTGCGCACCGGATTCTTCGAGAGATAGATCCGCGCAGAGAGGTCTTCTTAGCACTTTGAGGCTTGAAAAGTGAGGAACCGTTTGCGCAGGCTCAAGAGTTGGCTCCGGAAGGTGACCGATGCGGATTGTGTGGAGTACTCACCCTGGCTTTTCGGCACTGGCGCGGTAATGTTTTACTACATGGTACTTGCGCTATTCCAAGTGGTGACCTTATCGCCGCCAGACTGGGCATGGAATATGGGGTGGATTTTTCTAGCGCTTGGCCTCATCCCACGCTTTGCCACCAGCCGGCTGCTGTGGCTGCAACTCTACCAACTGTCAGGATTCGTCATCGTCTCGCTGCTCAACTGGCTCCTCGCCTGGTTGATGCTGGCAAACAACCGAGGAATACTGTTCACCCTCACGATGATCGTTCTGGTTAGCGTGTTCGCCGTTGGCAACGCTGTTGCCACGTTTCGTGGAATGCTAGTCACATCGGTCGGTTCTGGCTTTGGATACACAGGGATACTCGATCCTGAGAGCGGCTGGCTGAATCCGTACAAGGTGAGTGTGGAGGTAGCCGCGCATCGAGCCAAGACAGAGGCTGCCAGGAAGATGACTTGGGGAATCGGCCCGCTCGTCGGTGGCATTACTTCTTTGCTCTTGTACTACCTCTCGGACGAAGGTCAGTATTTTCTCATTGCTGTAGTGGTTCTCGGCCTCCTTTGGTCGGCAACCGCTGTGGCGGGTTGGCTCAGCCGGCGGCTGGTGTGGGTCTATGGCTGGGAGAAGGCGCACGGCAAACCGATCACGATCGTGCGGTGATGCGCCCTGCGTGGCACCTTCACCGGCCAGTACCATGAACAAGCATTGCCGGGCGGCGAGGGACTCAGCTACTACGGCGCACGTTGGTACGATCCCCAATTGGGACGCTTCGCCAGCGCGGATTCCCTCGTTCCACAGCCGGGCGATCCCCAGGCCTTCAACCGCTTCAGCTATGTGCTCAACAACCCGCTCAAGCTGGTGGACCCCAGTGGGCATGTTGCTGAACTCTTCGACCGCATGCTGGAGGACCCGGGCGGCGTCGGGACATCCGCTCCAGCGCACCAAGTCATCGGCGCGATGAAGGCCAAACGGTCTGGTTCCCAGTCTCGCTATGCGTACAACGAGATCCTGCGCAATCCCTACAAACTGTCCGCCAACCAGATCCGCACCATGAACCAGAATGCGCTCTACTACCTGGGGCGGATCCGCGCCGGCAACCCGCCGTGGTTGAATGGCATCTATCTGCTGAGCGGGATCATGAACAAGCTGGCTGCGTTGACCCAGTTCTCCTTTGCCATCGGACCCAGACGCCCACTGGACCACAAGCCCATGATTGCCAGGGCATTTGGTGATCAGGTACAGCGAATGAGCGGCTATGAATACGCCAACGACACCTGGTCGAACGTCCACTACGGCTACTATGGGCGGGACATTGGCTTCACGTCGGGCGAGTTGCTCTGGGGCGCTGGCATCGCCCAGTTCCTGCATCAGGCATCAAAGGGTTTTCAATTTGGTTACAAAGAGGCATTCCGAAATGGCGACCTTCTGCGCGGAGATTTCCGGACGGACCAGGCTGCGATTGCGGCGGGTATGCAGATGTGGGATGCCTACGGGAGACGGATTACGTACAGCCAGTTCATGTGGGTGGTGCGCCGCGCACCCGGGTTGGACAGGCGTTGGGTTGGCCCACCGAATTGGGGCGGGTCGCCACGTTGGAGAGGAGGACGACTGGCATGGGCCAAATGAAACGGAATCGCATCTGGCTCGGCTCTCTTTTGTTGGCCTTCTTGCTAGCTGGCTGCGGTCCTGTCGTCAATATCGATCCGCTACAGACGCCAGACCGCTGCCCGGTCGGCTGGATGACTATCTGCTCAAGCTCGAAGATTTGCCATATAGTGTGCTGGGTGACGGTGAATGGGACGAGTCTCCCTGCGGCGGGCTCTATACAGGAGACCGATGTTTCGCATTGGATAATTCCATTGGCGGCGGGGGAGCGATCGATGGTGATTTCTGGGTAATGAGCGGACCGAGACGACAGGGAGTGGAACAAATCACGTTGCGTTTTGCCGATTCGGAAGGCGCTGCGAAATACTGGAACTGGCGTAGGAGTCAGTGTTGTATCGTCTACGACTACAATGGGCCGGGACCACGTAGAATCGCGCTGCTGTCGCCGACAGAGACACCTGGGCTACACGCACAGAATGTAGTCTATGTCTGCGAGGAGTACGAATCTACCGAGTTCGGCGAATGGAGTCGCGTAACGCTGCCGGTATGTGCAGCAGTGCTCCAGTACGGTCCGCTCTTTACCGAAGTGGTAGCGCCGGTCTACGAAGGCTACATCGACCGCGCCGACTTCTACGAACTGATCTATATCGTGGACGAACTCATGCGCCCGGTGTGGGAACAGTACGAATAGCGCCAGTATCACGAGCGGGAGTTGCCCGGCGGCG
>JAAUPU010000660.1 GCA_012032975.1 Caldilineaceae bacterium
AGACCGCCTCGACATCGTTGCCGTCGATGATCTCGCCGGGAATGCCGTAGCCCGCGGCCTTCTCCGCGATGTCGGTCACCACCATCTGCTGGCTCAGCGGCGTCGAGTAGGCGTACTGGTTGTTCTCCACGATGATGACGAAGGGCGCCTTTTGCACCGCAGCCAGGTTGAGCGTCTCGTGGAAGAGTCCCTCGCTGCTCGAGCCGTCGCCCACATAGGTCATGGCGACCCGCGCCTCGTTGCGATAGGTGAAACTCATGGCCGCGCCAGCGCTACCGGCAGCCGACTGGGGCAGATGGCTGATAAAGCCGATCAGGTTCAGGTTCAGGTCGCCGACGCCATGCAGGTTGGCGTCGCGGCCGCGGGTGACGCCGGTGGCGCGGCCCATCATGTTGGCAAACGCGCGGCGGGGCGAGAGGCCGCGCAGCAGATAGCAGCCCAGGTCGCGATGCATGGGCGCGACCACATCTTCCGGCGCCAGCGCATAGCCGCTGCCCACGCTCACCGCCTCGTGGCCACGCTGGCTAAAGACGCCGCCCAGCCCACGCCCCTGCCGCCAATACGCAACCATCATGTCGTCGTAGGTGCGCGTCAACCGCATCCAGTAGTAGAGTTCAAGCTTCTGTTCGCGGGTCAGTAGGTCGTCAGTCATGGATAAGGCCAATCCAAATTAAAAGCATCCACGAAGCTCACGAAGGAACACCAAGAGTTGACCTGGTTCTTCGTGCAGCTTTGTGTAACTTCGAGGATAGTTATTTTCCCGCAATGGCCTAAAGGTCATTTAGTGTTGCCACGAATCAGACGAGTATCACGAATCACCGGGTGATCCGAGGCAGTGAGAATTTTCAACCGCAAATTCACGCGGGTTTTTCCTTGAACCTGCGCATATTTGCCTGCACTTGCGGTCGGTTTTCCTTCGTTCATCACGTTGACCCGCACAGTAATTCGTGCTAATTCGTGAAATTCGTGGCTGGTTTTTTTGAACTGTCATTTGCTACCGGCTTCAGTTGAGATGCAGCCTGCTCTCGGCCGCGGCGAAGATCTGCTCGACGACCTGCTGCGGCGAAAGCGCCGATGTGTCGATCACCACCGCGTCCGCAGCCACCCGCAGCGGCGAAAGCGCCCGCTCGCTGTCCAGTTGGTCGCGGCGTAAAATGGCCTCCAGCACCTGGCTGTACTCGACGGCTTTGCCCTGCGCCTGTTGCTCCAGACAACGGCGCTGCGCCCGTGCTTCGGCGGAGGCATCCAGGTAAATCTTGAGCGGCGCATCTGGCATGACCACCGTGCCGATGTCGCGGCCCACCATCACCACGCCGGCCCATTCGGCCTCCCCCGCTTCCTCCCCTGTTTCCGTGGTCAACCCGATGCGCCGTTGCTGCGCGGTGAGCGCGATCCGCACCGCGCCATTGGCCGAGACGGTCGAGACGGCGCGGTCGACGCCCGGCGCGCGGATCTGCCAGGTGACATCTTCTCCATCGACCAGCACGGTGCAATGGCGACCGTCGTTCTCGTCGGCAGCGGGCGGGCGCACGTCGATGCGAATGGCGCTGGCCAGTTCGCCCACGGCGTCCAGGTCGGCCACGTCGAATCCTCTGTCCAGGGCAGCCCACGTCACCGCGCGATACATCGCGCCGGTGTCGAAGAAGAGAAAGCCGCTCTGCTCGGCCACGGCAAAACCGACCGTGCTCTTGCCAGAGGCAGCAGGTCCGTCGATGGCGATCAGGGCCGGGCGCAGGTTACGCACAGCCTGGGCGGGAGGCGTCATGGTGTCTTCTTGCTTTTTTGGGAACGATGGCTGTTCTTGCCGCGGGGTGAACGGCGCTGGCGTTGACCGGGCGAGCTTGGCTCGCTGCTTTTTTCTTTGACACCGGCCACCATCTTTTGCAGTGCGGCCACTTCGCCTTTGGAGAGGTGTGTGCAACTGCTGGGTGCGAGCTTGGCCAGCGTCAACGGGCCGATCGACCAGCGGATCAGACGCAACGTGGAAAAGCCAACCGCCGATGTCATGTGGCGAATTTGCCGCTTCTTGCCCTCGCGCAGCACGATCTCCAGCCAGACGCCGTCGCTCCCCCCCTTGTCGAGGGTCAGTTCGGCGGGCGGCTTGTTGACCACCTTGACCTGTGCGGGTGCGGATCGGCCCTCTGGCCACTCGACGCCGGTGCGAAGCTGCTCCAGCGCGCGTTCGCCGGGCCGCTCGGCGACGAGGACATAGTAGGTCTTGGGATGCTGGTAGCGCGGGTGGGTCAACTTGTGGGCCAGGTCGCCGTCGTCGGTCAGCAGCACCAGCCCCTCGCTGTTGAGGTCCAGCCGACCCACGGGGAAGACGCGGCGCGCGTCATCGGGCAGCAGATCGGCCACCGTCGGGCGCCCGCGCGCATCGCCGCCGATGTCGCTGAGCAGACCGCGTGGCTTGTACATTTTGTAGTAGACGGCCTGTTGGGCAAACTGAAGCGCCTTGCCATCGACCACAATCGTGTCGGTTGCGGGGTCGGCCTTGGCGCCCAGCTGATCGACGATCTGGCCGTTGACCGTGACCCGCCCCGCGGTGATCAGCGCTTCGCAGCCGCCGCCATTACTTTTTGCAATCGTTCTTCAGCCATTGGGTCTCGATTTCGACGTGTGCGTCGTCGTGTTGTGCGCTTGAGGGGCTTGGGTCGTGCTGGGTTGAACGTGGCTTGACGACTTTCACGCGTCCACGTACAATCAACCAAACTTGTCGAATTCTGTGAACCTGTGGAGGAGAATCTGATGCCGCTTTACGAATATTTCTGCACCGACTGTAACGACACATTCGAGCAATTGCGTCCCGCCAGCGCCGCAGATCAGGATGCCACGTGCCCTGCCTGCCACCACGATTCTACCCAGCGCATTCTATCCCTATTCGCCAGCAGCGTCAAAACCAATGGCGATTCTGGGCAGCAGGCCATGGCCATGCCTGCGATGGCCGGCGGCTGTTGTGGGGGCGCCTGCGGCTGCCATTGACCGATCAATCAAGCACAAAAGAGCGCCGGTCGACCTGGGTCGACCGGCGCTCTTTTTTTGTTTGTCGACTGGCACACACAACACCCGCCCCGGCTGAGTTCACTCGCACCAGGCGATTGTACAGACCGTGGTCAAGTCCCCACCTGCCTGCCAGTCCGACCGGAATAGGTGCGAACAGATGGCTAAGGCTCCCCCGCCTCATCTGTGAGCAGATCGGAAACCACGCTCAGGTAGTACTCGGGATCCACGCTCACATCGTCTGTCAGCCCCATTTCGGCAAGAGCAACAAAAAGCGCGGCGGATCGAGCCTGGCAGTT
>JAAUPU010000661.1 GCA_012032975.1 Caldilineaceae bacterium
GTCCGTCACCACCATGCGCTGGGTGTAATAGAGTTCCACGCCGTTGAACTGGCTGTGGAAAGCATCTGGCCATGAGTTGGGCTTCTCGCCTGCCAAAAAAGGCGCAAGGCTGCGACCGGTAAGTCTCTCCGGCGACTGCGCTGCGGCCAGTTCGAGAAAGGTCGGCGCAAAGTCCGCCAGCGTGACGATTGCATCTTCCACGCGTCCGGGCGCGTGGATCCCCCTTGGGCCAGCGCACGATGCACGGCACATGGTAGGCCTCGCGGAATGCGGGCACACCCTTGAGGTAAAGTCCGTGGCTGCCCACGTAGTCGCCGTGGTCAGAGAGGAAGATCACCAGCGTGTTGTCGGCCTCGCCGCTGGCGTCCAGCGCGTCGAGAAGCTCCCCAAGCAGCGCGTCCTCCAGTGTGCAATAGGCCCAGTAATGGGCGATGGACTCGCGCACTTCCTCCTCGCTCAGTTGGTCCCAAAGCTGGCGACGCTGGCGCTGATAGATGCGCGGTTTGTCCTCCAGGCTGTCGCTGTAGCTGGCAGGCAGCGGCACATCGGCCGGATCGTACATGTCCACAAATTTCTTCGGCACGTTGAAGGGGTCGTGGGGACCGATAGGGCCGACGAAGAGACACCACGGATCGTCCTGGGCCGTCAACTCGTCCATGGCCGCGATTGCCTCCTGCACCACCTTGTAGTCGTGCAGATTCTCATAGCCCTTGGGACCGCCATTCGCCAGCGTCTTGTAGACCACAAAGTCGCCCCAGCCAGGCCGCTGCACATGGCCGCGCGGCCGTTTGTCGTCGCTCGTGTCCACGCCATTCGGTCCGGCGCGCCAGTCGTCGATCGAACGCGAGTGGAAGGTTCCGCCAGCTGCGGTCACGGCGCGTTCTTCCCAACCACGATCAGCCGGGTCTTCGTGCGCGGTCACATGCCATTTTCCGCAGAGGGTGAGTTTGTAGCCCACATCGGCCAAGCGTTCGCCAAAGGTGACAACGCCCTCGTTCAGCCCCTCGTGGATGGCTGTGCGAGTGCGCACGTTGTTGTAGATGCCGTGGCGACTGGGGTAGAGGCCGGTAAAAAATGTGGCGCGCGCCGGGCAGCAATGCGCGGTCGGCGTAAAGGTACGCGTGAAACGGATGCCCTCGGCGGCGAGCCGGTCGGCGTTGGGCGTTTGGCAGGGATGGTCCGGTCCGACGACGTCGGCCTGCTCCTGATCGGTCATGAAGATGAGGATGTTGGGGCGAAGAGCCATTATTGATCCTACATTCTAGAGCATTGGGCAGCCGAACAGCCAGTAGAGGTCGATTTCTGCGACGGCCTACTTGTTGGTCCCGGCCAGGTTGATGCCTTCCAGGAAGTAGTGTTGACCCAGGAAGAAGACGACGATGATCGGCAGAGCGACGAGGGTGGCTGCGGTCATCTGGAGCGGGAAGTCCACGTTGTACTGATTCTGCAGCAACGCGATGCCGACCTCCACCGTGCGCATTTCGATGGATCGGGTGACAATCAGCGGCCAGAGGAAGGCCTTCCACACATCGCTAAAGGTGAAGAGAATGACGACCAGCAGCGCCGGTTTGGCCAGCGGCATGAAGATGCGGAAGAAGATCGCAAACTCGCCTGAACCGTCGATGCGCGCGGCATCCTCCAGGCTGACCGGCAGGGTGATAAAGTACTGGCGCATCAGGAAGATGCCCCAGGTGTAGTTAAACCAGGGGATGATCAGCGCATAGTAGGTGTCGATCCAGCCAAAGCTCTGCAGGATGATAAAGCTGGAAACCAGGGTCACTGCGTTGGGGATCATCATGAAGGCCAGAAAGGCCAGAAAAATTTTGTCGCGGGCGGGGAAATCGATGCGGGCAAAAGCATAACCCGCCATGGTGACCAGAAAGAAACGACCCGCGATCACGCCCACGACATGGATGATCGAGTTCAAGAAAAAACGCGCAAAGGGCAATTGCTCAAAAGAGCCGGGGGTAGTTGCTCCATACCGGGTCGGGCGGAACATATGGGGTGGATAGGTAAAGGCCTCGTTGATGGTCATCAGCGACGTATTGACCATGAAGTAGAAGGGAAATAGCGTGGTCAAGGCCAAAAAGCCATCAGAAAATAGACGGTTCCCTTGCCGAATCGGCTGATCAGACTGGTTTTTTGTTCAGGGAGAACCACGGCCTGCCCTGACGGTGTGCCCGATGTGGCATCCAGGAGCGCGTTGTCACTAGCCATAGGAGACGTTCCTTCCGAAATACCTGAACTGAACGATCGTGACCACGAAGAGAATTGCAAAGAGGACGACCGTCTCGGCCGAGGCATAACCAAAGCGCAGATTCTGCCACGCCTCGAAGTAGATGCGGTGGACCGCCACATCCGAGGCGCCGTTCGGCCCACCCTGGGTCAACACATAGACCGGGCCAAAGACCTGAAACGAGAAGATCACCGATGTGATCAGGACGAAGAAAGTAGTCGGCGCCAAAAGCGGCAGCGTGATGTGCCAGAACTTGCGGAAACCCGATGCGCCGTCCACATCCGCGGCCTCGTAGAATTCGTTGGGGATGCTCTGTAGACCGGCCAAAAAGAGGATCATACGCGAGCCAAGACCCAGCCAGATTGTCATGGCCATGATCGACGGCAACACCATGGTTGTGGACTGGAGAAAACCATAGGGGCCAAGGTTGATAAAACTGAGCAGATAGTTAAAGATGCCCAGATCCTTGTTGTAGAGCAGCTTCCACATCAGCGAGACAAGACAATCGATGTGACCGCAGGCATATAATAGATGGTGCGCAGCGCGCGGATGCCTCTGAGGGGTCGATTGAGAGCCAGGGCCAGGGCCAAGGCCAGGGCCATGCCGATGGGTATTTCCAGGACATAGACGAAGGTGTTTCGCATGGCATTCCAGAAAACGTCATCGTCCCAGATCAGTTGAAAATTGTACAGTCCAACGAAGGGCTTGGCATCGGCCAGCACGCTCCACTTGTGAAAACTGAGGTAGAGGGTAAAGAGCGCCGGTCCCAATTGCCACCAGATCAGCCAGATCACCGCGGGCAAAATGAAGAGATAGCCTGTGAACATACGCCGCAGCAGCAACGGCTTATCTACGTTGAGCAACGTGAGCAGCACCAATCCGGCCATCACCAGCACCAGGGCCATGGCGGCCAACCCGGTTGCCTGGTAGGAACGCACGGCGTTGGACCAGGTGACGCTGATCTGGGAGATGAGGAGACGCCAAGGCTCCGCACCGGGAATGTCGAGATTGACGGCAGTCAGCCGCCCAGGATTCCATCCCACGTCCTGGGCAAAACTCACTC